>JAZLHN010000078.1:0-8769 GCA_045616815.1 Acutalibacteraceae bacterium | reverse complement strand
ACTGAAACAGGAAAAACTGTTTATCCGGGTGTAAAATCATCGTATTAAAACGAAATATCAGTATTTTTTCTGAAAACTGAATACTTAAAACTGAAAACTATTTTTGTTTAGCGGAACGCTAAACAAAAATTTATCGTTCCGATAAAAAGAAAAACCGGATATTCTCCGGTTTTTTTGCTTATTGATCGCTGAATATCTCGGCGAGGTTATTGCCGACCGAAAGGAAGCCGCTTCCGATCTCGACGGTGATTTTTCCGTCCGGAGCGGTGATACGGCACGCCCCCGCTTTCAGCGCGCAGAGCATGGGGCTGTGATCCGCCATAACACCGATCTCTCCGTCCACGGCGGGACAAACAAGCAGGGATGCTTCATACGTTCCCGTAAGCCGATCCGGAGAGTATATATTCACCTGAAATATCTTATCCGCCATAAACCATCCTCCGGAATATAACCTCGAATCAGAGCGTTTTCGCCTTTTCCTCGGCTTCTTCTATCGTGCCCACGTTGAAGAACGCCTGTTCGGGGATATCGTCCGCCTCGCCGTCCACGATGCGACGGAAGCCCTCTACGGTGTCCTTTACGCTTACGTACTTGCCTTCGAGTCCCGTGAACGCTTTTGCAACCTCCATGGGCTGAGAAAGGAAATTCTGTATCTTTCTCGCACGGTCAACGGTGAGACGCTCTTCTTCGGAAAGCTCGTCTCTGCCGAGGATCGCCATTTTATCTTTCAGTTCATTGTAGCTCTGCAATATCTCCTGTACCGCCATAGCCACTCTGTAATGTTCCACGCCCACCGTTTCCGGCTGCAGAAGACGGGATGCGGAATTGAGCGGATCGACCGCCGGATAGATGCCCTGCTCGGCGATCTCACGCGAAAGCACCGTGGTGGCGTCCAGATGCGTAAAGATCGAAGCGGGAGCCGGGTCGGTAAGGTCGTCCGCGGGAACGTAGACCGCCTGCACGGAGGTGACGGAGCCGTCGGCGGTGGAGGCGATACGCTCTTCGAGATCGCCGATCTCCTGCGCGAGCGTCGGCTGATAACCGACCGCGCTCGGCATACGTCCAAGAAGCGCGCTCACTTCGTTGCCCGCCTGTATATAACGGTAAATATTATCAATGAATAAAAGCACGTCGGTCTTTTTTTCATCGCGCAGATATTCTGCCATGGTAAGTCCCGTCATGGCAACTCTCATGCGCGCGCCCGAGGGCTCGTTCATCTGTCCGAAAGCAAGGATCGTTTTATTGATAACACCGCTTTTTTCCATATCGCCGATGAGCTCGTTGCCTTCGCGGCTGCGCTCGCCTACGCCGGCAAACACGGAATAGCCGCCGTGGCCGGTGGCGATATTGTGGATCATTTCCATGATGAGCACGGTCTTGCCTACGCCCGCGCCGCCGAAAAGACCTATTTTGCTGCCCTTTGCATAGGGTACGAGCAGGTCGATGACCTTGATGCCGGTCTCAAAAATTTCCGTTGCCGGAAGCTGTTCGTTCAGCGGAGGCGCCAAACGGTGGATCGGCATGTATTTTTCCGCGGCAATGCTGCCTTTTCCGTCGATCGGACGGCCGAGCACGTCCACGACTCTGCCGATCACGGCATCGCCCACGGGAACTCGGATACCGCTTCCGTCGCCGCTCGCTTTCATGCCGCAGCGAAGTCCCTCGGGGGCTTCGAGAGCGATAGCCCGCACGACGCCGTCGTCAAGGAGAGAAGATACCTCCATGTGACGGTTGGAGTTTTCCACGGTGAGAAGCGCGTTGATCGGCGGCTCTTCGCCGACGTTGAATTTTACGTCTACCACGGGGCCCGATATCCTTACGATCGTGCCCGTAACAAGTTTATTCATTGTATCACCCGGTATGCACTTAATGCATGATGCTTAATTCACAATTCATAATGCATAATGCATAATTCATTATTAATAACTTAACTCTCAACTCTATTTCTCGCCTTTGCCGCCGCGGATATCTCGGTGATCTCGTTGGTGATACCGAGCTGCCGCAAAGCATTCATCTCACGTTCGAGTGTTTCCGCCATCTCATCGGCGTTATCGGTGGCTTCACGCATGGCCTCGCTTCGCGCAGAGTTTTCACTCAGCGAAGAGAGTACGAGCAGAGAATACACTGCCCCCGTACAATAGGCATTTACGACGGCATCAAAAACAGAAGCGATATCGGGCTCAAAAACCGTTTGTGACTCCGTTTTTCCGCCGCAGGCGAAATCGTTTTTATCCAGCGGGAGAAAACGGATACACGCCGGTTTTCCCGCTCTTTTGTTATAAGGAGAGCATACGATATAGACCTCTCCCGCCCTGTTTTCCCGGAAAGCCTCCAGCAATTCGCGGGTCACGGCGCGGGAAACGGTTTTATCCGGATGCGAAGCGGAACCCTCGAGGATCTTATCCGCCGTCACACCCGCTCTTGCCATACATTCCGCACTTGCCTTTCCGAAGCCGTATACAAGGGGATGGGCCCCCGTGAGCGCCTCTTTTTCGGCTGCCGCTGCTTTCGCCGCCTTTACGACGTCAGCATTATAGCTGCCGCACAAGCCCTTGTCCCCCGTTACGACAAGGTATAAAGCGGGAAGTCCCGTCTTTTCCGCCGTGAACGGACTTTTCAGCTTTTTCGCCTCGGGCGAAGATAAAACACGGGCCGCGGCCAGGCGGAGTTTTTCGTTATATTCCGCCCTGTATTCCGCCGTGGAGAGATCTTTTCTCAAACGCGCGGTGGAAAGCAGGTGCATGGCGTTGGTTATTTTTCTTGTCTTGCGGACGCTGTCGAGGCGTCCTTTTATCTCTTTGAGACTCTGTCCCATAGCTTACACCGTCCCGAACGCGGCCGCCGCTTCGGCAATAGCCGCTCTATCGTTTTCCGACATGACGCCGCTGCCGTTGACGGAAGCTCTGATCTCAGGCAGTTTTTCTCCGAGATACGAAAGCAGAGAGGAGGTAAAGGACGCAAAGCCTTTTTCATCCGCGTTTTCAAAAACGTTTCCGGCGTAGGCGATCAGCAAAGACACCTCGTCGAAAAGCGTGTAGGGAGAATTTTTCCCCTGCTTGAAAATATTGACGAGCGTTTCGCCTTTTCTGAGCTGACGGCGGGTCGCCTCGTCGATATCGGAGCCGAAGCCCGCGAAAACGGCAAGCTCGCGGTAGCGGGAAAGGTCGATACGCAGCGTGCCCGAAACGTCCTTCATCGCCGGATACTGCGCCGCTCTGCCCACACGCGAAACGGAAAGTCCCGTATTCACCGCGGGACGCACGCCCGCATGGAAAAGATCGGCCTCCAAATAGATCTGGCCGTCGGTGATCGAAATGATATTCGTGGGGATATAGGCGGAAATATTGCCCGCCATCGTTTCCACGATCGGGAGCGCTGTGATGCTTCCGCCGCCGTTGGCTTTGGAAAGGCAGGCGCTGCGTTCAAGCAGACGCGAATGCAGATAGAATATATCTCCGGGGAAGGCTTCTCTTCCCGGAGGTCTTAAAAGCAGGAGCGACATGGCGCGGTAAGCGACCGCGTGCTTTGAAAGGTCGTCGTAAACGACGAGCACGTCCTTCCCCTGCTCTTCAAAATACTCGGCAACGGAACACGCCGCATAAGGCGCTAAATACTGGAGCGCCGCGGAGTCGGACGCGGACGCGGAAACGACCACGGTATGCGCCGAGGCGTCCGCTTTTTTCAGCGTTTCGATCACACCGGCTACGGTGGACGCTTTCTGCCCGATAGCGCAGTAAACGCAGACTACGTTTTTATCTTTCTGGTTGATGATCGTATCGAGAGCGAGCGTCGTTTTGCCCGTCTGACGGTCGCCGATGATCAGCTCACGCTGCCCCCGGCCGATGGGGATCATGCTGTCGATGGCAAGGATACCCGTTTCTAAAGGCGTATCGACGGGACGGCGCTCCATGATCGCGGGAGCGCTGCGCTCCGCGGGATAATATTTCGACGCATTCAGCGGCATGCCGTCGAGAGGACGTCCGAGCGGGTCGATCACTCTGCCGAGCAGCTCTTCACCGACCGGCACCTCGGCGACCTTGCCCGTGCCCTGCACGGAGGATCCCGCTTTGATCTCGGTCTCGTCAAAAAGAACCGCGCCGACGAGGGAGTCGCTCAGCTCCATCGCCATACCCATCGCGCCGCCCTCGAATTTCAGCAGCTCGCCGTATTTGCGTCCGGTCAGTCCCGAAATATGCGCTACGCCGTCGCCGATGCTCTCGACGATGCCGCGGCTGTATTCGATCGGGGAAAAATCGAACGAATCAATGCGCTCTTTCAGGAACGCGGAAAAAACGTTATCACTCATATACTTCTCCGTTTCCTGCGTTCATGTGTTTCCGGAGTTCTTCCAGCTGCGTTCTGACCGAAAGATCGAAGATATGACCGTCTAAGTCGATCACGCAGCCGCCGATCACGCCGTCATCGGTAATAAGCTCCGGCGATATTTCCTCTCCGAAGCGTTCTTTGAGTTTGCCGCACAGATACTCGAAGGTATCGCGGCTCATATTGGAAGCGGCGGTAACAGTACATTTTTTCATGGCCGTACCCTCACGCGCCGAAAAAGCTGTCGATGATGGCGCGGTTATCCGCGTCGGTGACCTCACGGCAGAGGATACGCCCGGATATATCGAGCGCCGCCCCCACGATATCTTCTTTTTCGGCCTTGAGAAGCTGTTTTCTTTCCGCTTCGGCTTCCTCGCGGCTCTCCTTCAGAAGTCCCTCCGCCTCGGCCTTCGCCGCGGCAAGGATCTTTTCCGCTTCTTCCTTCGCCTTTGCCTGTGACTCGGCGAGAGAGGCTTTCACCTTCGCGTCCGCGTCGGCGATCACCGCGTCGTATTCCGCCTTTTGGGCAAGCGCTTCCGCTTTCATTTTTTCCGCCTCTTCAAAGCCGGAAGCGACCTTTGCCTTACGGTCTTCCAGATACTTTTTGACGGGCTTGTACAGAAGCTTTTTCGTCACGATGAAAAGAACAACGATATTGATTATATTTATGACAAGGTCTGCCAGCATGTCCTTGGACAGCAAGTCACCCATAGTAACAACACCTTTCCGATGGAATAGACTTTATGTCTTACCCTTAGCCTGCGGTCGCGATGATCAGCGCCACAACGAACGCGTAGATGGCGGTGGATTCGGCAAGCGCGCAGCCGAGGAGAAGAATGGTCTGTATTTTGCTCGCGGCTTCCGGCTGACGGGCGGAAGCGTCGATGGCCTTAGAGGTGGCGAAGCACATACCGAAGCCTACAGCGGCAACGGCACCAAACATGATGATAGCAGCAGCGATAAAATTCATAAGAATATCCTCCGAAACGTTTTTTTGTTGGTTTGATTTTTATTCCATTGCTTCGTTGATGAACGTAAGCGAAAGTGTGATGAAAATGTAGATCTGTATGCCGGGGTGGAAGAGATTGAAATACAGTCCGGCGATCGCGGGAAGTCCCGACGCATAACCGCCTAAAACACCCTTGAGCAGATCCATGACCATGAGACCGCCGAGCATATTACCGAACAGTCGGCAGGCAAGCGACACGGGCACGGCGATATCGCTCACGGCTTTGAGCGGGATCATGACCGGACGCATCGCGGGCACGGCGCCGCCCATATTCTTGAGCCGTCCGCCGATACCGTTTTTCTTTATACCGCAGATATTGATGAGTGCGAACGTGCACAGACCGAGCGCAAGCGTACAGGTAAGGTCGGAAGTGGGCGCGCGCAGTCCGAGCATTTCGGAAAAGGCGCAGCCGATCATGAACAACCCGACGCTGATCATATACGGCGAAAGGAAACACACGAAATCGTTCCCTGTGGATTTCTCGACGAAGCCGTCCATGAACTCGACGATGATCTCCATGACGTTCTGTATTCCCTCGGGCTTATCCGCCGAGAATTTCGGCACGGCGATGAGCCGGAAAAGGATCAGCGCAAGGATCAGCACAAGCGTGGCGCCGGTCGCCGTGATCGTCGTTTTCGCGAGCGAAATTCCGAAGATCTCCGTGCGCGGACTGAACATTTCGAATTCGACGCCAAGATGGGAGGCCTTGCCGGAAAACCACGTTACGAGCACGCCGACAAGGAACCAGGCACTGATGAGCAGACCGATAAAAAACAGCTTTTTCTTTTTCTTCTGTTTTTTCGTCGGTTCGGGGTCCATACGCCCCCGTGTGTAGATGAAGCCGACGAGACACGCGGCGAACAGCACCGCGCCGACGGCAAGCTCTATGATCGTTTTTACGTCCAAAATATCACCCCGGAAAATGAGAGTTGTGAGGAAAGAGTCGATCAGGAGCTCTTCCTTATTTTATTTATACAATATATAAACAGGCACGGGAAGAAGCCGATGGCAAAGCCGATGGCGGCTGTCTTCACGAGCGCGCGGAACAGCTTGAAAAGCACGAGGAAGGCGATCACGTACAGCGCGATCTTGGCGACGAGCGTAAGGATGCCTTTCACTGCCTTGAAAGCGAAGACCGCCCCGAAAAGAACGGTATCGAGAAAGAACTGGATCAACCCGACGGCGATCGCGGCGATAATTGCCAATATCACGTATTTCACGTCCTTTTCTGTAAATTCTCTATAAAATGTGCAAACGAGAGACATGCAAATGTCTCTCATTTGTATAAAAACATATTATAACCGTAAAATATAAAAAATCAAGTTTATTACAAAAATTTAATTTATTTAAAGAATATCGGATTCGTGAACGCGAGATACAGCTCGGGCACTTTTTCTCCCTTGTCGTGGTAGTGCAGCTTCGACGCCGCGGTCGCGTAGACGAGCTCCTCCGCCTTATTGAGCTTAAAACCGACCTCGGCTCTCACGAAGCCCTTTTCGGGAACCCGGATGCTTTCAAATACGTTGTAAAGTCCTTTGTCGGCGGGAGCCGTCACGGTGAACAGCACCTCGTCGTTGCACCATACGCGGAGCGTCTGACGGCGGCGCAGATGCGCGATACGTACCTGTACGTAATTTCCGCCGTTGAAAGCGACCGTATCGCCCGGCACCGCGTCGCCGCTGGTGAGATACAGGCAGGCGGACGAAGGCGCGTTGGTCACGAATACGTGTCCCTTCCTTATACCGTCCACGATATCCTCCATGGAATTCGACGCCGCATAAACGTAAGTCGTGGGAGAAGCTAAAAGATGCGTCACCCCGAGGTAGTCCTGATGATAGTCGCTGCCGCCCACGGCGGGGATGAAGCGTCCTTTCAGCAGCTCGCCGTGCCACCAGTCTTTACAGTAGACGTTATCGGAATGCATGGGAGAATTCCAGAGCTCCACGCAGTTGAATTCCGTTTTGTCGAGGCCGATATCCCAACCGAAACGGCGGTCGTACGGGTGGTTGATGCTCACCGTGCCGCCGACTTTCCGTACGGTATCGAGAAGCTCGTTGTAGCGTTCTTCCGTTTTCGGGCGTTCGATGCGCGTGATCGGGATATTTTCGGCCCAGACGTGCACGTGTCCGGGGTCGCCGGTGGTCTCCAGACCGGGGATCACGGTCATACCCTTATAGTCCAGACGCTTATCACCCACGGTGTTGCAGTTGTGGTCGGTGATGAACGCGAAATCGAGTCCGCGCTGATACAGCATTTCATAAAGCGCCTCGGGGGAATTTTTGCCGTCCGAATTAGTCGTATGAAGATGACAGTCGCCTTTGTACCATTTTTTCTCACTCATTATACATCAACCTTTCCAAAAAAAACTAAAAACTGAAAACTGAAAACTGAAAACTATTTCGCTTTGTAAACTTTTCTCGCGCACTCCACGAACGCTTCCATCGCGCAGCTCGGGTATCTCTTTTTCTTATAGCCGATACTTAGCTTACGGCGGGTGTTTTCACCGGCGAGCTTATAGAATACGCACTTGGAATCCGCGTGCTCCTCCCGCGCTAAATTATCGGTGACGATCGTAACGCCCAACCCCGCGCGCGACATGTTGTAGGCCGTGAGGAGCTGATCGGGATAGATCTTCACCTTCGGTACGAAGCCCGCGTTCTCGCACAGCTGCACCGTACGGGTGTACATATCGTTGCCCTTTTTGAGCACTAAAAATTCCTCGGAGGAAAATTCCGCCAGTTCCACGGTGGGACAGGTCTTTTCGAGATAACGCTTCGAGCTGATATCGTCGTCGGTCAGCATCTGTTCTCTGAAACGCTCGTTGATCTTATAGGAAGCGGGCACCGCCAAAAGCAGGGTCTCGTCCGCCAGCGGATAGGAAACGAACAGCTCGGGATCGAAATCGTGCGCTACGAGGATATCCACTTTTTCTTCCAACAGCTGATTTTTGAGGTCGTGCGTATGCGATTCCACAAGCTCCACGTTGATGCCCGAATAGGCGTTCATGAACTCGATGATGATCTTCGGCAGGATAAACGAGGAAATGAAATTTTCGCCGCTGACGATGACCTTGCCGCTCTTCATTTCGGAAAGATCGTTGAGCTGGTTGAGCATATTATTCTGCAAAGCCCGCATCTGCTCGATCGACTCGATGCATACTCTGCCCGCCTGCGTAAGAGAGATGGGATTCGTGGAGCGGTCGAAAATGGTGATACCGAGTTGTTTTTCTATTTTCTTCACCGAAGCGGATAAAGCGGGCTGCGATACGAACAGCTTTTTTGCCGCCGCGGAAAAACTGCGTTCGAGATATACCTCGTAAACGTAGTCCATGCCGTCGAACATATAATCAACTCCCATAAATAATATTTATAGCATACCATAACTTTTGCCGTCTTGCAATATCCAATTCCGCATATCAAAAACTTATACTTTTTCAA
>JAZLHN010000077.1:0-6437 GCA_045616815.1 Acutalibacteraceae bacterium | reverse complement strand
TCCCGGCGAGGCGTTTTCTCATTCGCTGCGCAATGCGGAAAATATCCGTCGTGCCGCCGCGGCGTCCGGTGTGCGTATGGCGGAAGTCCGCACCGATCCTGCGGAAACGGAAACCGCGTTTACCGTATTGAGAAGTTCTCTTTTCGGTGCGGAGACCGTTTCTTCGGATGTTCCGGCAGAGGGTATAAAGCTGATAAGCGCCGGCGACGTATATGAAGAATGTGAATCAGCGGCGCTCGAAATAAAACGTCTGCTCGAAAG
Organism: Acutalibacteraceae bacterium; assembly: GCA_045616815.1. Lineage (GTDB taxonomy): Bacteria > Bacillota > Clostridia > Oscillospirales > Acutalibacteraceae > RUG806. The sequence continues at coordinate 6,176 of JAZLHN010000077.1, read as the reverse complement.
CGGTATGCGTTGCCGCGATATCGCCGTCTTTGAACGCGGAAACGATTACGCCGGCGTGCTGATCCCGGTTTTGCGCAAATACCGTATCCCCGTTTTTGAGGATAAACGCCGTGCTTTTTCCGATTATCCGCTCGTGCGTCTCATCGTATCCGCGGCGGACGTCGCCGCCAACGGCTTCGACACCGAAAAGGTGCTTACCTGCGTTAAAACGGGGTTGTGCGGCGTCGGGGAAGACGAGTGCTCCGAGCTGGAAAATTATGTTTACGTACAGAATGTCGATTACTCCGGGTGGGAACGTGAGTTTACTGCCAATCCCTTCGGCTTCGGCGCGGAATTCGGCGATGAGGCGAAAGAACGCCTTGCTTGTATCAACGCCGCAAGGGAAAAGATCGTCCGCCCGCTTTCCGCTTTGAGAAAGCAGTTTTTGAAGAATGAAAGCGAAAACGACTGCCGCGCCGTGTATCTGTATCTCAGGGAGATCGGCGCTTCGGAGCATTTACTCGAATACGCCCGTTTCCTGAACGACGAAGGGGAAGAATCGGAGGCGGCGGAATGTGCGCGGGTGTGGGATGAATGCATGTCCTCGCTCGATTCGCTGAACGCCGCGCTCGATAAAAGAAGCGTATCTCCGCGCGAATTCTGTTCGCTTCTGAAGCTGATGCTCTGCTCCGGTACGCTCGGGGATATCCCGGCGGGCATCGACGAGATCGTCATAGGCAGTGCCGACCGTATGCGTTTTTTGTCTCCCCGCGCCGTTATCATCCTCGGCGCGAACGAGGGCGTATTTCCGCGTCCCGCGTCCGGAACGGGCATTTTCAGCCCGAGGGAGGCGCGTATGCTCGTCCAGAGCGGTCTCGCGCTCGAAAGCCTGCCCGAAAACGAATACGCGGAAGAAAAACTCATCGCGTTCGACGCCCTGACCTGTGCCGAAGAGCAGCTGATCGTCTGTTATTCCGCCATGGCGAAGAGCGGCGAGAAGTTAGAGCCGTCCGAACTCGTGAGCGAAATAAAACGAATTTTCCCCGGTGTGAAGACCTTTACCGCCGACGATCACGGCGCGTTTGATCGTCTGTGTACCCCGCAGGCGGCGTTTGAGGCTTACGCGGAAAAAGCCGGAGAAAACAGCGTTTTCGTGAGCTCTCTTCGGGCGGCGGTCGAGAGAAACGGCGAATATGCCGGCAGCGCCGCGGCGCTTGACCGGGCGATCTCCGGTGCCCCCGCGGGCTTTGAAAGCAGCGGGACCGCGACGGAACTTTTCGGGAAAGACCTTCGGTCCTCCGCTTCGCAGGCGGAAACGTATCATAAATGCCCGTTCATGTATTTCTGCCGCTACGGTATGGGTGTGAACGCTCCCGCGGCCGCGCAGCTCGATCCCCGTGTCAACGGTCTGCTCGTCCATAAGGTGCTGGAGGATATTTTCAATAAATATACGGCGGAGCAATTGGCGTCTCTGACGGAAAATGAAATAAGAGAGACCGCCTCCGCTTTCGTCGACGCTTATACCGACGAATTCATGGGCGGAAAAGACTCTCTGTCCGCTTCGATCCGCCGCGACGTGGAACGTTCTTTGGAGGATATCTGTCAGATCGTCTGGCGCATTTCCGGAGAATTTTCCTCCTGCGGCTTCGTTCCCTGCAAGGTGGAGCTGAAGATCGGCGGTCGGGAGCAGGATATCCCCGCCTACCGACTGGAGCTTCCGTCCGGCGGCAGTATCACCGTAACGGGAAGCATCGACCGCGTGGACAAAATGGAGCTGGACGGGCAAACCTACGTGCGCGTGATCGACTATAAGACCGGCGGCAAGACCTTCCGTCTTTCCGACGTGTTCGACGGACTCAATATGCAGATGCTCCTGTATCTTTTCGCTTTGTGCGAAAACGGAAAGGAAAAGTACGGTGAAATGCTTCCTGCCGGCATCCTTTACGTCCCCGCCAAAACGAGCGGCGACCACGTGGGCAGAAACGACGGGGAAGAGATAATAGAAAAAATCAAACGGAAAAACGGCAGGATGAACGGGCTGCTGCTCGAAAACGAAGCCGTTCTGCGCGGTATGGAGAGCGAGGCGAAGGGCGTGTATATCAACGCTTCCGTCAAAGCCGACGGAAGCCTGAACGGAGATTTCCTGTCCCTCGGCGAATTCTCCCTGCTGCATAAAAAGATCGACGATATCCTTATTTCCACGGGAGAAAACGTGCATGCTGGGCGTATCCCCGCGCTTCCCGTCGATAACGGGAAGGATATATGCGCGCATTGCGACTACGCTTCCGTTTGTCTGCACGAAAGCAGCGGAGAAAAACGAGAGCTTTCGGGGCTGGATCATACGGATGCGCGCCGGAAACTGAACGAGGAGGCGGAAAACGATGGCTGACAGACAATGGACTCCCGAACAGAAGCTTGCCATTGAGGCGGAAAGCGGTACGCTGCTCGTATCCGCCGCGGCAGGCTCGGGTAAAACGAGCGTGCTGGTCGAAAGGATCGTTCGCAAGCTTACCTCGGAAAACGATCCCTGCGCGCCGGATGAGCTGCTGGTCGTCACGTTCACGAATGCGGCCGCGGCGGAAATGCGCGCCCGTATCCATAAGCGGCTCGGCGAAAAAATGAACGTTTCCCCCGAGGAATACCGCCGTTTAGCCCCCTTACGCGCGCGGCTGGATGAAATGCAGGTCTGCACGATGGATTCGTTCTGCATGCGTCTGGTGCGTGATAATTTCCATGCCTGCGGCGTGGAGCCCGATTTCAAAATATTGGACAAAGGCCCCGAAGACGTGCTGAAAGCGCAGGTCGTGTCCGAAACTATCGAATTCCTTTACGAAAACGACCGTGAGGATTTCCTGCCGCTGGCGCGTCTGTTCGAGGCGGGCAGAGCCGACCGCAAGCTTGCCGCCGGCATCATGAAGCTGTCCGATTTCTCCATGTCGGAGCCCGTGCCCGAAGTGTGGCTCGATAAGGCCGCCGACCATTTCCTCGATGCTCCCGCCGAAGATTCCGTGTGGGGCAGGGTGCTTATTTCCCATTTCGCCGACGGCGTTTCCTATGCTTTGTCGCTGTGCGAAAAAATGACGGACGAGCTGACGTTCGATGATGAACTTATAAAAAAATACGGCGATATGTGCGTACTGGACAAAATGCAACTCGAAAAGCTCGCTGACGCACTGAAAACCGGTACGTGGGACGAGATACGCGCGGCATTCCGGTCGACGGTCTCCGAGCTCGGCTCGCGCCGCTTCGCCCCCATGCCGAAATATAACGACGATATCCACCGCTCCTCGGGGAAGGCGTGCCGCTCCGAAATCAAGGATATCGTTTCCGAACTCTGCAAAATGATCCCCGCCGATGAGGAAGAACACTGGGAGGACGTTTCGGTGCTGCGGCCGATCGCGGACGAGCTTGTCAAGGCCGTAAAAATGTTCAACCGCATCCTTCTGGAAAAGAAGAAAGAGAAAAATTCCTATTCGTTTTCCGATATTTCCCACCGTGCTTTGGAGCTTCTCTACGACAGCCTTGCCGAAGATAAAAAAACGGGGCTGGCGCGCGAGCTGTCCGCCGGTCTCAAAGAAATACTCATCGACGAGTATCAGGATACCAACCGCGCGCAGGATACCTTGTTCACCTGCCTTTCCGACAACGGAAACAATATGTTCATGGTGGGCGACGTCAAGCAGAGCATTTACCGCTTCCGTCTTGCGAGCCCCGAGATATTCATCGAAAAATGCCGCGATTTCCCGCATTACGACGGTATCGCCAAACGCTCGAAGATCATTTTAGGCAAGAATTTCCGCAGCCGCAGGGGCGTTACCGAAGCGGTGAACTATATGTTTTCCGCCGTGCTTTCCGAAAAATGCGGCGAGATCGAATATAACGACGACGAACGGCTGAATTTTGCCGCGAACTATAAAGAACGTGAAGAGGCCGACGTTGAATTCCATCTGATCGACAACGTAGACGGGAATGAATACGAATGCGAAGCGGAGTATATCGCGCGGCTGATAAAAGAGCGTGTGGAAAACGGTCTTTCGGTCTTTTCCGGCGAGGCATCCCGTCCGGCGGAGTATTCCGATTTCTGTATCCTGATGCGTTCGGCATCACGCATCGCGCCTTTTTACGCCGCCGCTTTGAGGAAGCGTGGTATTCCCGTGTGCCTCGATTCCAAAGAGGGATTTTTCGATACGGCGGAGATCCGCATGGCGCTGTCGCTGCTGCGCGCCGCCGCGGATCCGTCAAGAGATATCGACCTTTTGGCGGTCATGATGTCGCCCGCCTTCGGTTTTACGCCGGATGAAGCGGCGAAAGTGAAAATAACCGCCTCGAAAACCTTCGGAAACAAACGGTATTCCCTGTATAACGCGTTAAAGCTCTGCGCCGATGAAACGGGCGGGAAGTACGCTTCGCTTGTTTGTACACTGAACGGTTGGCGCAAAAACGCCGCCTGCGAAAACGCCGCCGAAACGCTGCGCCGCATTTACGACGATACTGCCCTTATGAGCATCGCGGGCAGCATGAGCGACGGCAATCTCCGGAAAGCCAATCTGCGTACGCTGATGCTTTCGGCGGAAAAATTCTCCGCCGACGGCGGCGCGGGACTTTCTTCGTTCGTCAGATATCTCGATCTGCTGATCGAAAACGGCGCGGATATCGGCAAGACCGCCGCGGGAGCGCAGGGGAACGGTGTGCGGATCATGACCATGCACGGCTCCAAGGGGCTCGAATTCCCGTTCGTTTTCTTAGCGGGACTTACAAAGCAGTCAGGCGCGGACAGAGGGAGCGAGCTCACGGTCAGCCATGAGCTCGGCATCGGTCTCAAACGCCGCGAGCCCGAAAATATCAAGCTTTACGATACGCTTTCGAGCGTGGGTGTGAAACGCGCCTGCGACGATGCGGAGATCTCGGAAGAACTGCGTATCTATTACGTCGCCATGACGAGAGCGAAAGAAAAGCTTTTTATCGTCGCGGCGCCGAAAAACTGTACAAAAAAACTTTCCGAAATGCAGATGTGCGCGCTGGCGGAGAAGACTATCCCTCCCTACGCCGTAAAAACGACGTCCCCCGCGTGGCAGTGGTTTGCCAAGGTCTTTGCCCGCCATCCCGAGGCGGGAGCGCTCCGGATAAGCAGCGATCATACCGTTTCCGCGGATTTCCCGCTTACCGCCGTGTTGGCGGAGCCTCCGGAGATCGAGGAGCCCGCCCCGGAAGAGAAAAAAGCGCCCGATGAGGCGCTTGTCGAAAAAATGACCGCCGGTATGAACTTTTCCTATGCTTTCGCGCCGGTGTCCCGCGCCCTGTCCAAGCACACCGCTTCGGATTTGAGTTCAGGGCATTTCATGCCCGCTTTCTTCGGGCAGAGCGTGCCTGCGTTCATGTTCTCGTCCGAGCTCACTCCCGCCGAGCGCGGCACCGCGACCCACCGCTTCATGCAGTTCTGCGATTTCTCCGCCTGCGAGACCGACGCTCAGGCGGAATGCCGCCGCCTCGTTACGGAGGGCAGGCTGACCGAAGCGCAGGGGAGGGGCGTGGATATGGAGTCCGTCGCCGATTTCTTCCGTTCGGAGGTTTACGGACGTATCAGAAACGCCGATAACGTGTGGCGTGAACGGCAGTTCACCGTCGCAAGGAGCGTATGCGATCTCGACCCCTCGATCCCGAAGGAATTCGCGGAAGAAAAGACCGTGGTGATCGGTAAGACCGACCTCATTTTCACCGAAGGCGATACCGCCGTCATCGTCGATTACAAGACCGATAACGTGGATGATATTTCCGTTCTTCGCTCACGCTATAAAGAGCAGATGGATATGTATATCGACGCCGTGAAACGCTCTCTCGGTCTCACCGTGAACGAATGTATCCTCTATTCCATCAAGCTGAAGCAATGGATCACCGTATAATAAAAAGGAGCTGTATATTTTTACAGCCCCTTTCTTTTTTTTTACAGTACCCGATCCACTGCGGTTTTTATGATTTCGAGCAGTGCGGGATCGGTCTCGATCCCTTCCTCCCGCGGTACGAAGGAAACGTCCGCCGCTTTTCTGCCCGTCAGCGTTCTGAACCAGACGAGTCCCGCCGCGAAACGGCCGTAAACGAGGTCTAAATGAAAGCTGTCCCGCGTCAGACGAGTCCTGCCGTTTGAAAGATCGAATTCTTTTACGTTCTCGCGGAGATACCGCACGGCGTCTCCCGTCGGG
>JAZLHN010000076.1:0-3217 GCA_045616815.1 Acutalibacteraceae bacterium | reverse complement strand
GCAACTATAACAATATATCGTTCTTAATGTTGTTGAACAAGTGAACAGTTTCAAGTGGTAGAATCAAATCGCGTAAGCGATTTCCTTATCTCAACTCTCAACTTTTAACTCTCAACTCTTTTTTTTGTTTGAACGCCTTCGGCGTTCAAACAAAAATTTATCGTCCTGTTTTTTCTTTCAAAACTCCGTTGCAATCAGCGTCAAAAAGCACTATACTGTTTTTATACGATCCGAAAGGCGGTATCATCTATGGACTTTCCCGGAAAATTCTATTCCGCTGACAAAGAATACAACACCTATGAAAAGCACGTCGCAGCGCCGTATATCCGAAAAGCCTTCGAAGCGCCGGAGTGCGAAAAAGCGGAGATCCTTGTATCGGGACTCGGCTTTTACGATTTATTCTTAAACGGCGTGAAATTCACCAAGGGCATTTTAGCGCCCTATATCTCCAACCCGGACGATATCGTTTATTTCGACCGGTACGACGTAACCTCCCTGCTGCAGCCGGGGAAAAACTGCGTAGGACTGATGCTCGGCAACGGTATGCTCAACGCGCCGGGAGGCAGGGTATGGGATTTCGATACCGCCGTTTTCCGCAGCGCGCCAAAATTCGCCATGGCGATTACCTACACCTTCGCCGACGGAACGACAAAAACGATCGAAGCAGACGAAAGCTTCCGCTGTCACGCATCTCCCCTCACCTTCGACGACCTGAGAAGCGGCAATTTTTATGACGCAAGTCGGGAAATAAAAGACTGGTGCGCGCCCGAGTTTGACGATTCCTCCTGGGACTTCGTTTTTCCGGCGGAAACTCCCCGCGGAGAGAAAAGGATATGTAAAGCCGATCCGATCGTCGTCGAAAAGGAGCTTTCCCCCGTATCCGTTACCACGGCGAAGATCAGCAAATATTACGACAACCGCGAAAACATGCGGCTCGACACCGAATTCAAATTCGATTTCAAGGACAAAGAAGCCGCTCTCTACGACTTCGGCGTGAACACCGCGGGCATCGTGCGGCTGAAGATCAAAGGCGAAAAAGGACAGAAAATTTTCATCCAGTTCTGCGAATACGTCGACGGTCTCGGCGAGCCGAGCTATCAGAACATCAATTTCTATCCCGACGGCTACGCGCAGTCGCTGCGTTTCACCTGTTCCGGCGGCGAAGACGTCTTCGAGAGTCAATTCTGCTATTACGGCGCGCGTTACGCCCTTGTTTACGGGCTCACAGAAGAGCAGAAAACGAGCGATCTTCTCACCTTCCTCGTGTGCCATTCCGACATAGGGAAACGCGCCTCCTTCACCTGCTCGGACGAATCCTTCAACAAGCTCATCAAAATGTCGGAGGTCTCCGATCTCGCCAATTTCTTCTACTTTCCCACCGACTGCCCCCACCGTGAGAAAAACGGCTGGACGGGCGACGCTGCCGTTTCGGCGGAACACACGATGCTCTTTTACGCTCCCGAAAGAAGCTACGCCGAATGGCTGAGGAATATCTGCAAGGCGCAGGGCGACAAGGGCAATCTGCCCGGCATCGTTCCCACCTCCGGCTGGGGCATGGAATGGGGCAACGGCCCCGCGTGGGACAACGTGCTCACCGAATTATGCTGGCAGATATGGCGGCTTCGCGACGACCTTACGCCCGCCGAAGAATGCAGCGAAAACATGCTTCGTTATCTTTCCTATATTTCGCAGCGCCGGGATAAGGACGGGCTCATCGCCATCGGACTCGGCGACTGGGTGCAGCCCGGCACGGGCGCGGGCTCTCCGAAAGCCCCGCTCATCCTCACCGACAGCGTTATGTCCATGTTCATCGCGAACAAATCCGCCGAGCTCTTTGAGGCGCTCGGACTTGCCTCCCACGCGGCGTTCGCCCGCACGCTCGCTGCGGAATTCAAGGCGGCGATCCGCAATAATCTCATTGATTTTTCCACGATGACCGTTCATTCGCGCTGCCAGACCGCGCAGGCCATCTGCATTTACTTCGGCGTGTTTGAAAACTCCGAAAAGAAAGCCGCCGGGGACGTGCTCGTGAGCCTTGTTCACGAACGGGACGACCATCTCGACTGCGGCATGATCGGCGTGAGAGTGCTTTTCCGTGTGCTTGCCGACCTCGGTCACGCCGACTTAGCTTTTAAGCTCATCACCCGCCCGGACGCCCCGTCTTACGGCGCGTTCATCGGCTACGGGCTGACCGCTCTTCCCGAGAGCTTCCTCTCCGAAGAGGAAATGAAAAAGCCCGACTCGCTCGATCACCATTTCCTCGGCGATTTTTCCGCATGGGCGCTCGAATATATAGCGGGCATCCGTCCCGTGAACGCAAAAAAGGCGGATATACGCCCCTGCTTTATTGATAAGCTCTCGTTCGCCGCGGGCGAATATGAGACTCCCTGCGGCAAAGTAAGCGTAAAATGGGAAAGAGACGGCGAAATGATAAAGATGTCCATTGTCGTTCCCGAAGGGCTCGATGGCCGTATCATCCTGCCCGCCGGATATCTTTTCCACGAGCCGGAGCGCTGGGCGGACAGACTGCACGACAGCGCCTACACGACGGCGGAAACCAAAGAATACGTAATAAAGAGGGTGGGATCATGCTGAACGATTTAAGCGTACTGAAAGACGTGGACGAGATCGACCACGTGACGGTGCATACCCGCCGCGAGGGAAAGCCTCTCGATAAAAAAGAAGCGGTGCGCCTCATAAAAAAGGACACCGCCGTTTACAAAGCGGCCGCAGAAGCCGACCTCGGCTTCGATCCGACGTTCATAAAAGCGGAAGACTTTTCCGAGCGGGAGCTTTTTGACGCACTCGTAAAAATACGGGAAAGCCTCATGGATACGATCGGCTTCGGAAAATAAGGAAATAATCAAATCCCGCCGCAGAATTCAGATTTTTCCGTTGACAAATCGAAAAATATGTGATAGTATGTTTTAGCGTTCAAAAGACGCATCAATAACCGCGGATGTGGCGGAATTGGCAGACGCGCTAGGTTCAGGTCCTAGTGAATGCAAATTCATGTGGGTTCAAGTCCCGTCATCCGCACCAAAAATCCGTTTTCGCCTTTCGGCGGGAACGGATTTTTCTTATGTTTTAAGACGGGACTTGAACAGGACATGAGCGAAGCGAAAGAAAACGTCCGGGGGACGTTTTCGGTGTCCGGGGGCGTGCCGTAGCCGCGGCAGCGGCGTTACGGGCAAGTCCCGTCATCCGCACCAAAAAT
>JAZLHN010000075.1:0-2966 GCA_045616815.1 Acutalibacteraceae bacterium | reverse complement strand
CGCTTTTCTGGGACGTGCATCCAAAATACTAAAATCGGTGTGTCCATTTTTATGGGTACAGTTTATCCTTATCTCAACTCTCAACTTTCAACTCTCAACTCTTTTTTTGTTTGAAGCGCTGTGCGCTTCAAACAAAAATTTATCGCCCTATTTTTCTGTTTTCCGTGAAGCGCGCAAAAACGACTTGCGCACGCATATCCTTTTTTGTTAAAATAAAAAAGATAAGAAAGGATGGGGAGCATGGAACATATCCTGTATATAAACACTCCGCCCGTAAAGAGCGGTAAAGCCTCGTCGCCGGACGGCGCGGTGAACGGAAACGGCGATCTCGGCATCGCGCTCGGCGGGTATACCGACGGGCTGCGGATCTACCTCTCCAAGTGCGATATCCGTGAGGGACTCGAGGAACACGGCAAAGGCGGCGCCAAGCCGCTCGGGTATATCGACGTGCCCGTCCCCGCGGATATTTATGAAAAATATCACGCCGAGCAGGATATGGACAAGGGCGAGATCCGCTGTATCCTCGGCGAAGACGGCAGAGGCTGCCGCCTTACCGTGCGCGTGTGCAAAACCGAAAATTCCGTCCTGCTCGAGTATGCGGGCGAGTGCGGCGAACCGACGCTGAAGGTTTTCGGGGGCGAAACCGACGGAGAAAAGGAAGGATACGAAAAGAACGGCTGTACCGTTATTTTCCGAAGCTTCGCGGGGGGCGAGCACAAATACGAAACGCACGCCTTCGCCGCGATAAAAAAAACGGCACCGGGCAAGGCTTACGTTTTCGCCGCCACCAATCACGACGTTCTCTCTCCGGACGAGCTCGTTTTGAAGAAAGCGGAAGCTATGACGGAAGCGCGCTTTGAAGAGCTGAAAAAAGAGCATACCGAAGCATGGGAGCGTTTCTGGGCGAAATCGTCTTTTGCTTTAAGCGACCCGCTGCTTGAAAACCATTGGTACACCTCATTGTATATCCTCGTCTGCTGCGCCGGGAACAAAAAATTCCCGCCCGGTCTCTACGGCAATTTCATCACGGTGGAAAACCCGTCGTGGAAGAGCGACTATCATCTGAATTACAACTTCGAAGCGCCGTTCTATGCCGCCTGCTCGTCCAATCATCCAGAGCTTACGGATTGCTACACCGCCCCGTTAGAGCAGTTTATCGAAAGAGGCAGAAAATTCGCGGGCGCTTACGGCTGCCGCGGCGTACTGATGCCCGTGGGCATCGACTCGATGGGCCTGTGCGCCGAATTAGACAGAAACAACAAATACATGTTCGAGCGACTTTTCCTCGGGCAGAAAAACAACGGCGTCCACGCCGCCGATATCATGGTGTTCCGCTGGAACGCGACCCGCGACGAGGAATACGCGCGGCTCCACGCCCTGCCGTATATCCGTGAGGCGATCCTGTTCCTTGAGGATTGGATGAAATTCGAGGACGGACGCTATTCCGTACCGCAGGACGCGGCGCACGAGGTGCCGTATTACCGCGCGGATTTCGATCCGAAAAAGCACAAACGCTATATCAACGGCAAAAACAGCACGCTCACACTCGGGATGCTCCGGCTCTGTCTGAAAGCCGCGATCGACATGAGCGAAACGCTCGGAGAAGACGAAGCCGAACGCGAAAGATGGCGCGATATCCTCGAAAAGCTCTCCCCGTTCCCCACCTGCGTAAGGCGTTTTCAAAAGGTGTACCGCTACACCGAAAAGGGACAACGCTGGAACGACGGCAACGACGTGGGACTCCAGCACATTTACCCCGCCGGCTGCATAGGGCTCGGTTCGGACGAAAAAACGCTGAGGATCGCGCGAAATTCGTTTCATCAGAAAAAGAGCTGCTATTCTGACGGCAACGCCGCCTGCTCCTATTATCCGATGGCGGCGCGCCTCGGAGAAGCCCCCGAAACGATCGTTCAAAAGCTGCGTGAGTTTGCAAAATGCGATGCCGCTCTGCCGAACGGGATGTTCGATTTCGGCTGCGGCGGGATCGAAAACTGCTCCATCTACGCCAACACGCTCAACGAAATGGCGATGCAGAGCCACGAGGGCATACTTCGTCTCTTCCCCGTGTGGGACAAGAGCTTGAACGCTTCTTTCCGCGATCTGCGCGCCGACGGTGCATTCCTCGTGAGCTCCTCGATAGAGAACGGCACGGTCGGGCCAACGGAGATCACGGCCGAAAAAGGAGGAAAGCTTATTCTTCAAAATCCGTTTGAGCGCTGCCGGATAACGCGCGGCGGACAAAGTGCGGAAACGGATGAAAAAACGATAGAGCTTCTCACCCGCGCAGGCGAAAAGATCATCATAGAAAAAGCATAATTCACGGCATCCTGACCTTCGGAAGGCTCCTTTCCGGAGGTCTTTTTGTTTGCCTTACAATAAAGAAATATTCTTTACTTTATACAGAAAAAATAATATTTATTTCAATCAAAAGTATTGACTTTTTCTTTATAATGTGTATAATATAGTCAAGGTGAGAAAAACATGTCCAACACAACGAATCTGAACGTCAAGATCGACGCGCAGCTCAAAAAGGACTGCGAAAATATCTTTTCCGCCATCGGGGTATCCACCTCCGGCGCGATCACGATGTTTTTCAAGCAGTGCGTAAGGCACGGCGGCATCCCCTTCGAGCTGAAAGCCGATATCCCCGCCAAAAAAGCGGAAGACAAATAACGGGGCGATAAAAAGCCTGAAAAGGAGGTTTCTCTTCTTACCTTGCGAGCCGGATGCGCAGTTCCGGAAACATTCCTTCTCTAAATTATAAAAACAATCCTTCTCAAAATTGTTTGAATAATAAAACATTCCTTCTCTGAAAAAAGCGCGGTCAGTGACCGCTCTTTTTTCATTGCGATAAATTTTTGTTTGAACGCCGGAGGGCGTTCAAACAAAAGAGTTGAGAGTTGAAAGTTGAGAGTTGAGATAAGGAAATCGCTTACGCGATTTGATTCTATCACTTGAAACTATTC
>JAZLHN010000074.1:0-3658 GCA_045616815.1 Acutalibacteraceae bacterium | reverse complement strand
TTCGGACAGCGTTTTTCCCTCATAGGTAAAATCGGTGATCTCCGCCGTCGCGGGGCGATAAGACGCGATCACGGAAAACGTACCGTAAGGATCGGCCTGCATCGCGTAATACAGAGCGCCGCTGACATTCAGCTTGTTGTTCCAACGCAGGATGGCACAATCGGACGCAGTATCAACCGAGCCTTTATTGCCGCTATCCGCAGGTGCCGCGGCGGTCGTTTCCGTAGTCCCGGTCACGTTTTCGACGTATTCCGTCGGTTGTTCATTCCCGCTTTCCTTCACGGTCGTTTCGTTTTCTTCGCTTACCGTTGCTGAAACAGGGCTCTCTGTTGCAGTGACCTCCGTTACGTCAATATTCTGCGCTGTGATTTCCGCCGCCGTTGTTTCGGATGCGTCCGGAGGCAATACCGGCTCGGCAAACCAACCGGACTGCCATGCGGCGATCCCGAAAACAGTCAGCAGACAACATACTGCGGGGACAGTGATTCCCGTTATTATTTTTCTGCGTTTCTTTTGTTCATTTTTCTGCTCACTTATGCGTTCCAATGCCTCGTGAGCCATTTCGTTATAGGTTTTCATCGTCAAAGCCCTCCTTGATAAGTTCCGATCTGAGCGACTTTTTTGCGCGATACGTAAGATTTTCTATTGCACGGACGTTCTTTTTCATGATCTTCGCGGCTTCCTTTGCGGAAAAACCTTCAAAGTATACCAACCATAAGACCTGCCTGTATTCCGTTTTCAGATTCTTCAGCGCCTTATGGACGATGATCTTCCGTTCTTCCCGAATATAGGAATTTTCAAGTTCTTCCTCATCCGCCAATTCCGCACATTCATCCGCGGAGACCGTTTTTCGTTTCGACTGTTTCCGGAGATAGTCGATCGCGGTATTCCGACCGATGGCGTACAGCCACGTTTTGAAGGATGAGTTTTCGGAAAAACGAGGTTTTTTCACGCCGAGCTTAACGAACGTATCCTCCGCAAGCTCCTCTGCTGCAGAAAGATCACCGACGAAGCCGTTCAGATACAGGATCAGACCGTCCTTATAGTCTCTTACGATCTCGACAAAACCGTTTTCATCACCGGCAAGGAAACGGCGGTAGCTACTTACACCGTTTTCCATGACTTCGCTCCTTTCCGAAAAGAATTTTTTTCTTTTCACCTGTTAGACGAAAAGAAAACGAAAAACTCTCACTTTTTCTCAAAAAAAGACAAAACCGCCTTGGAATCGTTTTTTCGCTCCAAAGCGGTCATTTTTTTATTTATCAAGCCGGTCGATCAGTGCTAAAGCCCGTTTATGAAGCTTTACTTCGTGCGTCCGTATGATATCCGCTCCTGCTCTCGCGGCAAGAACGTTTGCCGCAAGCGTACCCGCCAATCGGTCGGACGCGTCCGCGTCGCCGGATAACTCGCCGATAAAACGCTTCCTTGACAAACCGACGAGAAAAGCACAGCCGTTCGTATCAAGGAGAGAAAGAGAACGGAGAAGTTCCGCGTTCTGCGCGGTGTTTTTCATAAAGCCGAAGCCGGGATCAAGGCAGATATGCGTTTTTTCAAGTCCCGCAGAGAGAAGCTTTTCGGTCACGTCGTCAAAATACAACTGCACGTCATTGACAACGCCCATCGGATAATCGTTTTCGGCGTGAGACGGTGCAAGCATCACCCCACCGTGCATGACGATATAACCTGCGTTATATTCTTTCACCAAAGACGCCGTTTCCGCATTGAAAACACCGCTCACGTCGTTTATGATATCCGCGCCCACTTCCAGCGCTTTCCTTGCGGTGTCCGTGTAAAAGGTATCGACGCTCAACGGGATATCGGTAAGCTTTTTGAGCTGACCGAGAACGGGAAGCAGCCGTTTCTGTTCTTCCTCCGGGGAAACCGCTTCGGCAAAGGGCTTGGTGGAGCAGGCGCCGAGGTCGAGGACATCCGCGCCGTCTTCCATAAGCGTCAAGGCATGGGCGACCGCCGACGATACCGATAAATATTTTCCGCCGTCGGAAAAAGAATCGGGCGTGATATTTACGATCCCCATGATATACGTTTTATCACCGAGAGGGATACTACCCTTTCCATAAGAAAACTCTTTCACTTTTTCACCGCCTTTTTTGGCATTCCACTGTGTATTTTATCCGTTTTTACGTTTCAATGCAATATTTTTGTTCTCATAACATTGAAATTATGAATATATTAGTATAAAATATAAAAAAACTTTTTAGGACGTGACGATATGAAAGCAGTCATCAGTGTAACGGGCAAGGATAACGTAGGCATCATAGCGGGCGTAAGCTCTCTGTGCGCGAAGTACGGCGCAAACATCATCGACATAACGCAGAGCGTATTGAGCGAATATTTCGCCATGATCATGCTTGCCGAAGTGGACAAACTGACGATCCCCTTTGCAGAGTTCACCGATATCATGGCGAATTACGGCAAGGAAAAGCACCTTGAAATACACACCATGCACGAAGATATCTTCAGCGCGATGCACGAAATATAAGGAGCGTGAGGAAACGTGCTTAATACGGCAGATATTCTCGAAACCATCAATATGATACGGCAGGAAAACCTCGATATCCGCACGATAACGATGGGCATTTCCCTGCTTGATTGCGTAAGCGAAGACAAAGCACGTCTTTGTCAGAAGGTTTACGATAAAATAACAACGAAAGCCGAGCACCTCGTAAAGACCGGCGAAGACATCGAAAAAGAATACGGCATCCCGATCGTAAACAAACGTGTTTCGGTAACGCCCGTTTCTCTCATCGGCGGCGCTCTCGGCGAGGATGCCTATTATGAGCTCGCGAAAACGTTAGACAAAGCTGCCAAAACGATCGGCATCAACTTCATCGGCGGTTTTTCGGCGCTCGTTGACAAGGGTTTTACACAGGGCGCGACCAATCTTATCAACGTGATCCCCCACGCGCTTGCCGACACCGATATCGTATGCTCGTCGGTGAACGTGGCATCGACCAAAGCGGGCATCAACATGGATGCCGTGAATCTCATGGGCAAAAAGATCAAGGAAACGGCACTCCTTACGAAGGACAATGGCAGCATCGGCTGCGCAAAGCTCGTGGTATTCGCGAACGTGCCGCAGGATAATCCCTTCATGGCAGGTGCCTTCCACGGCATAGGCGAGCCGGAATGCGTGATAAACGTCGGCGTATCAGGGCCCGGCGTGGTAGCAAGCGCCATCAACCGAGCCGGTGACTGCGATCTTTCCGCTCTTGCGGACGTCATCAAGAAAACGGCGTTCAAGATCACGCGAGTCGGCCAGTTAGCCGCCAGCGAAGCCGCCTAACGCCTCGGCGTTCCGTTCGGTATCGTTGACCTTTCTCTTGCTCCCACCCCCGCCATCGGCGACTCCGTGGCACGCATTTTAGAAGGTATGGGCTTGGAGACCTGCGGCGCTCACGGCACGACCGCCTGCCTCGCGATGCTCAATGACGCGGTAAAGAAGGGCGGCGTTATGGCATCCTCCCACGTAGGCGGACTATCCGGCGCGTTCATTCCCGTTTCGGAGGACGAGGGTATGATCTCCGCCGTTGCCAACGGTGCGCTTACCATCGAAAAACTTGAAGCGATGACCGCCGTCTGCTCGGTGGGACTCGATATGATCGCCATTCCGGGTGATACGACCGAAGCGGTCATTTCC
>JAZLHN010000073.1:0-2912 GCA_045616815.1 Acutalibacteraceae bacterium | reverse complement strand
AGGTAACCGAGCCCGAGATTACCGAGCCCGAGATTACCGAGCCGGAGGTTACCGAGCCCGAAGTTACCGAACCCGAGGAGACTGAGCCCGTGACAGAGCCGACCACCGAGCCGGAAGTTCCCACGGAGCCCGAAAAGCAGGAAGAAGAAAAGCCCGCTTTCATTCAGTTCTTCATCGACCTGATGAATAAGATCAAGGCATTCTTCCGTAAGCTTTTTAAATAAGCCTAACAAAAAGCAGATCAATGCAAAGAACCGCGCCGGAAATATCCGACGCGGTTTTTTTACGTACGGTAGCGGTAAATGGCAGGTCAGCGCGGAGGCAGTTGCGGGGCACGCGAAACATTTCTAACATAACGCCTCGTTTTCCGCGCTTCAAACTGAAATTTATCGTGTAAAAGAAAAACCGGAAACCGTTTCCGATTTCCGATCTCCGATTTAGAAGAATACGCCCTTTACGAAAATTTCGATGCCGATGGCGATGAGGATCACGCCGCCGAGGATGGAGGCTTTGTTGGCGAGCACCGTACCGAATTTCTTGCCGATGAGCACGCCGCCGACGCACAGTCCGAACGTGACGACGCCGATGATGAGCGCTTCCGTGAGCGCCGCGGGCAGGGAATAGTCCGCGATCGTGAAGCCCACCGAAAGTGCGTCGATGGAGGTCGCTACGCCCTGCACCATGAGAGCACCGAGACCTACGGCGCCGGAGACTTCGTCGCCGCCTTTTTTCCGTAAGCCCTCTATGAGCATTTTTCCGCCGATGTAAAGCAGGAGAAGGAGAGCGATCCACGGGATGAATTTCTGAAACGCGTCGAATTTATCGGCGATCGTGTGCACGCAGAGCCAGCCGATGAGCGGCATGACGATCTGAAAACCGCAGAAGGTGCCCGCGATCAGCGTTATCCTGCTTTTCCTCATATCCGGCTCGTTCAGGCCGTTCGCCATGGATACCGAAAAAGCGTCCATCGCGAGCCCCACGCCGAAAAGGATGCTGTTTATAAAGAACATGAACGTGAATTCCATAGTATTTCTCCCGGAGTAAAAATAATATTGTCATAATACTATACGGGAATAAAAAAAGCAATAAAAAATACTGGAAAAATACATTCGTTCCCGCTATAATGAAAAGCAAGAAATGAAAAAAGGAGAAAAAAGATGAATATAAAGAATACCGTCATGGGGCTTGAACTCGGCTCCACGAGAATAAAAGCAGTACTGCTCAACGAGGATCATATCCCGGTGGCGTCCGGCGGATTCGAATGGGAAAATAAACTTGTGAACGGCGTGTGGACGTATTCAATGGACACCGTGACCGAGGGCGTGCAGGCGTGCTTCGCCGACCTCAAAAAGGACGTGAAGGAAAAATTCGGCGTCGAGCTCACCGAAGTGGGCGCCATCGGTATCTCCGGCATGATGCACGGCTATCTTCCTTTCGATAAAAACGGCGCGCAGCTCGCCGAATTCCGCACGTGGAGAAACACCATCACGGGCGAAGCCGCCGAAAAGCTCTCCGCGCTTTTCAACTTCAACGTGCCGCAGCGCTGGAGCATCGCGCATCTGTATCAGGCGATGCTGAACGGCGAAAAGCACCTGCCCGAGCTCGATTATTTTACCACCCTCGCGGGCTATATCCACCGTAAGCTCACGGGCGAAAGAGTCATGGGCATCGGCGAGGCCTCCGGTATGTTCCCGATCGACAGCGCGATCAACGACTACGATCAGACCATGCTCGATAAGTTTGATAAGCTCATTGAAGAGGCAGGTTATGCATGGCGCATAAGAGACGTTCTCCCGAAGGTGCTCGTTGCGGGCGAAGCGGCGGGCTGCCTCACCGAAGAGGGTGCTTTGTTCCTCGATCCCACGGGCGGCCTGAAAGCGGGCATCCCGTTCTGCGCTCCCGAGGGCGACGCGGGCACCGGCATGGTGGCGACAAATTCCGTAAGGATACGTACCGGCAACGTTTCCGCGGGCACCTCCGATTTCGCGATGCTCGTTACCGACCATCCTCTCGGCGTTCACAGGGAGATCGACATGGTGACCACTCCCTCCGGCGCTCCGGTCGCGATGGTACACTGCAACAATTGCACCTCCGATATAAACGCGTGGGCGGCTCTCTTCGGCGAGCTTACCGCGGCTCTCGGCGTCGAAATAAAGAGAGGAAAGCTCCTCGATCTGTTGTTCGCCAAGGCTTTGGAAGGAGATGCGGACTGCGGCGGTCTCATCAACTTCAACTATTTCTCCGGCGAAGGCATCACCGACCTCGACGAGGGACGTCCGCTCTTCGTAAGAGAACAGAATTGCAGCTTCACGCTCGCCAATTTCATGCGCGCGCAGCTTCTTTCCTCTCTTGCCACGCTGAAGATCGGTCTCGATATTCTGAGAGATAACGAAAACGTCGAGGTGGATAAGCTCTACGGCCACGGCGGCTTCTTCAAGGCTCCCGTCGTCGGTCAGCGGCTCCTTTCCGCGGCGGTCGACGCGCCCGTTTCCGTTATGGAGACCGCGGGCGAGGGCGGCCCCTACGGCATGGCGCTGCTTGCTTCCTATATGTTCCGGAAAGCGGAAAACGAAACGCTCGAGGATTACCTTGATACAAAGGTGTTCGCTTTGGCGGCGGCTTCCACGGTGAGCGCGACCGAGGAGGACAAGGCGGGCTTCGAACGCTTCCTCGAAAAATACAAAAAGGCACTCGACGTGGAAAAATCCGCGATCGCGAACGTGCAATAAGTCAGATGGGAAAGACTTCCGAAATTCGGGAGTCTTTTTTTTGCCGGGCGATAAATTTTTGTTTGAAGCGCACAGCGCTTCAAACAAAAAAAGAGTTGAGAGTTGAAAGTTGAGAGTTGAGATAAGGAATCGCTTACGCGATTTGATTCTACCACTTGAAACTGTTCACTTGTTCAACAACAT
>JAZLHN010000072.1:0-2963 GCA_045616815.1 Acutalibacteraceae bacterium | reverse complement strand
TTTATTGTGTTTTATACTACGGACAAACTTCGCCTCTCGACGTACTTTTGTACGCCTTCGGGCAAGCAAAAGCAAGGCTGAAGCCTTGCTTTTGCTCAGTTTGTCCGTTCTTCATCTTTTTTTTCTATCCCCTCAAAAGGGGGTGTAAAAAAACTTTCGTTTTTTTACACCCCCTTTTATTGTAATACCAGAGAGGGAAAAAATTGTTTTATGTTTCCGCTGCAGAGGATCGTATATCAGTTTTTCCCGAGATTTTTGAAGAAATCAATGATCTTTTGGAAGAAAGCGATGATCTTCTGCCAGAAGCTCATTTTTGCGGGACCGCTCTGTTCCTCATTTTTCTCACCGCAGCGAACACAAACGCCGTCGGCATCGTAGCTATGCCCGAGCGCGGATACTTTGTCGCGGTTTTCGGTCGCCGTACATTCGGAGCATTTATAGACCGTGTAACCGGCAGCCGTGCAGGTGGGGTCGATCCGGGCGCCTGCGACGAAGTTATGCGCGGTCTTTGATACCGTTGTGCTTGCGGTCAGAACGTCGCCGCAAACGGGACAGCTCCATTCCGCGGTACGTCCTTCGGCGGTGCAGGTAGCGGCGATCGTTTCCTTGGTCAGTACGGGAGTGCCGTGCTTCGTTTTATCAATGGCGATCTCTCTTGTTTCCTCAGCGGGACAGTTGGCGCAGACTCTCTTTTCCTGTCCTTTTGCGGTGCAGGTCGACGCGGCGGTTACCGTCCACTCGCCGAAGACGTGTGCCGCCATCGAAATGGCCGAGCCTTCCGAAATCTTTGTTCCGCAGCCGAGACAGTAGGTGTCGCCTGTATAGCCTTCGGCGGTACAGGTCGCTGCAGCGGTATTTCTTATCTCGGTGCCTCCCGTATGGTTGGAAGCGTCCTTGCCGAGCGTTTCGGTCTCGGTCTCGCTGCAGAGAGTGCAGGTGCGTGTTCTGCTTCCTCCCGCGGCGCAGGTGGGCGTTACGGTAACGGTCCAGCCGCCGAAGGAGTGGGTACATTCCGGCGCCTCATCGGTGAAGATCGCGCGGCAGTCGGTGCAGATGTATTTTGCTTCTCCCGGATCGTTCGCCGTCCGGCTGCTTATCACGTCGAGCAGTTCTCTGCTTTCATGCTCGGTGCAGTATTCATAATATACGGTATTGTTTTTGGTAGTCCCGTCAAAATTCGGGGTATCGCTGATCACGAGCGTGAGTGTGCCGTTTTGCTGATCCATGCCGTAAATATGGAAACCGTCGCCGTATCCAGAAAGATCGGGAGCGTATACGAGCGTATCTTCGCCGGTTTCGGTATCGTAGGCGCGTATCTCGTCGGGGAGCGCGTAGAGGAGCTTGGTGCCTATGGAGGTCAGCTTCGCGTTATCGCTTCTGTAATAGGCGCCGGAGGCGGTCGTCCATTTTGCTTCTGCGGTCTTTTCCACGGTCTCGGTGCCGTCCGGGAGTCGTGTGACGATATCAAAGTGTGTGTGGTTGTAATAATCGTCGCCGTCCGTGCTCGGCGCGATATACCGGAACGCGCCGTTTACGAACTGTACGCCGGTGAGCAGAGACGTCCACCATTCGTTTTCGTAAAGAGCGGAAGCAGGGGAGTGGGTATAGTCGTCGGCGTTATCGTGAAGCGCGGAGAACGTATCGAAGGAAAGGAGGAGATTATCGTGCTGAACGTATCCGGGCACGTCCCACGCGGGATCGTCGAAGGTATTGTCGATGAAATAACTTTCTCCGCTGAGCGTCACCATGTTCCAGCCGTGGGTGAGCGCATCGGAGGCAACGTAGCAGTCCTCGATGCCGAGCTCGTCCATCATCCAGTCGTAGGCGTAGGAGATGCCCTGACATACGCCCGTGTGGAGCACGAGAGGACCGTAAGCGGAATGGGATTCGTCCGGAACGTTTCCGGCAAGGAGACTCGCGTAATCGTATTCGCACCATTCGATGAGACGGTCGTGAACGAGCAGACATTTTTCGGCGTCGGTGAGTGCGTCGTTGTCTTTTATGCCGTAAAGCAGCTGCGTGACCGCGTCCCCGCAGGCCGCGTACATTGCCGCGAATTCTTCCGCGGTATAGATATACTGATTATATATCTCATGAATAACACTGCCCGATACGGAACCGTCGAAGCCCATGCTGTCGGCGAGAAGCTGAGGCGTATCGTAAAGGATATTTGAGATATAATCCACGTTGGCTTTATTGTTGGAAACACCGAACGCCGAAATATCGATGGCTTCGTCGTGCGCGATGATACCCGCTCTGAGCGCGGCTTTCACGCCCTCCCAGTTTACGTCCGTGTCGATGCCGGCGGGTACGGCGGGTGCGTTCTGATATTTGCGCGTTTCACGGATCATCACGGCGTCGGTTCCTTTTGCCATGACTGCGGGGGTAAGCGCCGTAAGGATAAGAAGTATGCTGAGAATGACGGATAATATGTTTTTTGTCGTTTTCATAAGGTCTCTCCTTTCGGTTTTTTTGCTTTTTAATTCTACAACAGAATTTACAAAAAGTCTATAAGATTTTTAAAAATTTTGTAAAAAGTGTTGAGCCCGGAAAAAAATAAAAAAATACGGAAAAATGTCTTGACTAATGCGCGGAAATATGCTATACTGCGTCTTGCGTTCTCGACAAGAAACCGTGCTGGTGTAGCTCAGTTGGTAGAGCAGCTGATTTGTAATCAGCAGGTCGGGGGTTCGAGTCCGTCCACCAGCTCCAGCATACAATTTTATATATGGGAGAATTCCCGAGCGGCCAAAGGGGGCAGACTGTAAATCTGTTGTCGACGACTTCGGTGGTTCGAATCCACCTTCTCCCACCAGAAAAAAGCACTTCGCAAGAAGTGCTTTTTTCAATGAAGCGCACCTGCGGTGCATGAAAAATGAAGCAGAGCTTCGCTCTATGAAGCATGCCTCCGGCACACGGAGGAGAATGTGTGCGCTTCGCTTCATGCGAGCAAAGCGAGCGCT
>JAZLHN010000071.1:0-5240 GCA_045616815.1 Acutalibacteraceae bacterium | reverse complement strand
ATAGTAGAACACGCTGCCGCCGTCGTCCTCCGGCTCGACCGTGGAGGTGAAGCACGCAAACACCTTCCACTTGTAATCGTCGTAGATGGTGTCCATTTCAATGACGGGATGCGCTTTATAATATTCGACGTCCATGTATTTTTCCACGTCGGCAAAGATCGTCATATCCTCGGTGAGGTGATGTCCCCAAAGGATCGTGACCTTCGACAGCGAATTGCGGCCGACTCCGACCTTATTGCGGAAATCCATGAAGATGGAACCGCGGCGGTCGTATTCGCCGTAGAAATTCGCGCGCTCGTATTTTTCGTTGTCCTCGGCGCGCAGAACGGCATAGTCGATGCTCGAATCCTTTATTTTGATCCAGCCGATGGTATCGTTGTTTTCGGAAAACAGCCGCAGGAAGCGATCCTGTATATTATCGGGGAAAGGAGCGTTCCGGATATGTGTTTTTAGTTCACCGTCGAAAACGTCCTTACGGTCGTAGAATATGGTTTGCGGTTCATCCTCGCCGAATTCGCCCGTACCGGTCACATAAATATAAATGCCGATGAAAGCAAAAACAAGCGCATCGAGCACCGCTAAAAACGTGATGATCTTTTTATCTTTGGGTGAAAGCTTTTTGCTGTCCGCTTTCTTTATGTCCTTTATATCTTCGGAACTGTTTTGGAGAGTGTCGAGATATACCCCGTTTGCGGGAACGGACGGATTGTTGATTCCATTGTCAAGAGCCACTGTTTGACCTCCGCTGAAGACCGACACCGAACGGCATCGGCGCATGACCTACCATTATTTATCAATATTCTATGTTATATTACCATATATAAAAGAATAAAACAAGGGGGAATATCATCCAATATTTTGTCTGAAAAAACCAAAACAACGGAACACTCTTATAAAAATAAAAAAAGATTGACAAAAAATTAATTATCCTTTACTCAAAGCGTCATGGATGCTATAATGTAAAATTGAGAATTTAGGAGCGTGTTTTGCGTTGAAAACTTTCGGAAAGAAAAACATATTGCGATATGCGGTCGTTTTCCTGCTGACAGCCGCGCTGCTCATGAGCCTGTGCGCCTGCGCGGGACAGCGGAACGAATACTCCTCTTTTGCCATGGGAAGCGTTCTCACGGCGAAGATAAACGGGGACAAGACCGCCGCGGATACCGCTTGGAACGACGTGCGGAACGCCGTAAACCGCCTGGATTCTCTTATTTCCGCGACCGATGAAGATTCGGATATCGCCGTCGTGTCAAAGACAGGCACGGTGAACGCGGCTCCCGAAACGATACGGACCGTGAAAGAAGCCCTTTCGATATGCGATATATGCGGCGGCAGCGTGGATATCACGCTCGGCGCGGTGACGGAGCTCTGGGGCTTTTCGGGCGACTCGCCCTCACTCCCGTCGGCGGAGGATATCCGCGCGGCGCTCCGGACCAAAGACCTTTCCGGCGTTTCGGCAGACGAAGAAACGGGAGTGCTGACCTGTAAACAAGGACAGAAGCTCGACCTCGGCGCTTTCGGCAAGGGAGCGGCGTGCGACGCGGCTCTCGACGCACTGAAAAATTCCGACGTTTCCTCGGCGGTGCTCACGGTAGGAGGTTCCGTGCTTCTTCATGGTAAAGCATCCGGAAAAGACGCGTGGAGCGTGGGTATCCGCGATCCGTTCGGAACGCAGAACGATTATTTTGCTTTGCTCACGCTGTCGGGATACGACGGGAAAACGGATATATTCCTTTCGACCTCGGGAAATTACGAAAAGACCTTTGAAGAAAACGGGAAAACCTACCATCACATCCTCGATCCCGACAACGGTTATCCCGCGGAAAACGGGCTCGTATCCGTGACCGCGGTGTGCGGCTCCGGCATGGTGTCCGACGCGCTTTCGACCGCCTGCTTCGTGAACGGGTTGAACGATGAAACGCTCGGTTGGCTGAACGAACTGAACGCGCAGGCCGTGTTCATTTTCGAAGACGGCAGCGTTTTCGCCACCGAAGGCATCAAAGAAAACCTGTCGATCCTCTCCGTTGCTTTCACACTTACCGATGATTATGACGCAGAACAAAAAAATCAACCTTAAAAAAGGCGATATTTTTCTGATCGCTTTCCTTCTGATCCTTGCCGCCGCGCTCTTTCTCATCCGCGGCTCCGCAAACGGCGGTACCGCCGAAGTGACGATCGACGGCGAAACGGTTTATAAGACAGAACTTGCATCCGTAAAGGAAAAACGGGACGTAACGCTCCCGAACGGCGTCGTCATCACCGAAGAGCCGGGAGCCGTTTATTTTTCCTCGTCCCCCTGCAAAGGGCACGATTGTATAAAAACCGGAAAACTCACCCGCGCGGGACAGTGCGCCGTTTGCCTCCCCGAAAAGACCGTTATAAAGATCACGGGGAAAACGGATGCGAACGCACCCGACGCGATCACATAAAAACAACCGGAAGAAGCCTTCTTTAATTCCGAATTCCGAATTCCGAATTCCGAATTTTCAGGTTTCGGAAAGCCGAAAATGAAAAAAACTTCTTCAAATCACGCCAAAATATCAAAAACGGCTCTGCTCGGCATCACCGCCGCCGCGGCGTTAGCGGTATCGTTTTTCGAGCATGCGCTCACCGCGGCGCTGCCCCTTCCGCCCGGGGTGAAGCCGGGACTCGCGAACGTCGTCGTCATGTTCGTCTGCTTTACGATGGGGCTGCCCTCCGCGCTGATCCTTGCGGCGCTGAAGTCCGGCTTCATCTTTCTCATCTCCGGCGCGGCCTCGGGCTTCATTTCGCTCTGCGGAGGACTTCTCAGCGTTGTTTCCATGAGCGTCTGCCGCAAAATTTTCAAAGATCGTCTTTCTTATATAGGCATTTCGGTCGTCAGCGCCGTCATGCACAATTTTGGGCAGCTCGTTGCCTCGTCGATCACGGTGGGCAGCGCCCTGTACCTTGCCTACGCGCCCGTGCTTCTGATTTCGGGCATCCTGTTCGGATGCGTCACGGGCATGATCCTGAACGCGGTGCTGCCCGCGCTCTTACATACGTTTTTTATAAATTTTCAAAATACAGATTCGGAGGATTGACCCATGGGGAAACTCAGACCCGACGCCATTCTCAAAGCCGTAAATAAAGGCAGAGGCGGCGTTCACGTTGATCACAAAAAGCTCACGGCGGCAAACGAGACCGTGAGGATGCCCTTGCCGGAGACCGTTACACTGCCCATGCAGCAGCATATCGGCGCTCCCTGCACGCCCACGGTAAAGGTGGGCGACTACGTCTATGCCGGACAGATCATAGGCGATTCGGATAAATACATGAGCGTACCGATCCACGCTTCCGTGTCCGGCACGGTCACGAAGATCGCGGACGTCAAGCTCGCCAACGGCAGAACGGCTCCCGCCGTCACCATACAGTCCGACGGCGAAATGAAGCTCTCTCCCGACATAAAGCCGCCCGTCGTCACAAACAAGGACGAACTCATCAAAGCCGTGCGCGCTTCCGGCCTCGTAGGCCTCGGCGGCGCGGGCTTCCCCACGCACGTGAAACTCAACACGCCGCCCGACAAGCCGATCGACACGCTGATCGTAAACGCGGCGGAATGCGAGCCGTATATCACCGTAGACTACCGCGAATGCCTTGAAAATTCCTGGGACATCATCAGCGGCGTTTATACTCTTGCCGAGATCCTCGGTCTGAAGCACGTCATCATCGCCGTGGAGGACAATAAGCCCGACGCCATACAGATCCTCAAGAAGATCGCGGACAGCGACCTTGAAACGGGCAACGTCATCCGTCTGATGACGCTCAAATCGAAATATCCGCAGGGCGCCGAGAAAATGATGGTGCTTTCCGCCACGGGCAGAAAGGTCCCGGCGGGCAAGCTTCCCGCGGATGTGGGCTGCATCGTCATGAACGTGGCGAGCGTCGCGTTCATTTCCAGATATTTAAAGACCGGCAAGCCCCTCATCAGTCGTTCCGTGACCGTGAGCGGCGACTGCGTGAAAACGCCCGGCAATATCCGCGTGCCCATCGGCACGTCGATCCGCACGATCACCGATTTCTGCGGCGGTTTCGACAAAGAGCCCGCCAAGGTGCTCTCCGGCGGTCCCATGATGGGTACGGCGATCACCGATCTCGACGTTCCGCTCCTCAAGAGCAACAACGCCGTTTTGGCATTGAGTGAAAACGCCGCCGGACTCAAAAAACAGAGCGACTGTATCCGCTGCGGCCGCTGCCACGCGGCGTGTCCCATGAGCCTTATCCCGACGCAGATACAGAAATACGCGACCGTCGGCGACGCCGAAACGCTTTCCAAGCTCGGCGTATCTGTATGCATGGAATGCGGAAGCTGCGCGTTCTCCTGCCCCGCGGGTCAGCCGCTGGTGCAGTACATGAGACTCGCGAAGCAGGTAATGAGAGAGGCAGGTGTCAAGTAATGAGTGAAGAGAAAAAACTGATCGTAAGCTCATCTCCGCACATGAAGAGCCATTCTTCCGTGCAGGGGATCATGCTGGACGTTATCATTTCGCTGATCCCCGCGGCGTTCGCAGGGGTAGCGGTATTCGGCTTCCGCGCCGCCGCCGTGATGGCGGTTTGCGTTGCAAGCTGCGTTTTATTTGAATTCCTCGCGCGCAAGATCATGAAGCGCAGTATGACCATCGGCGACCTGAGCGCCGTTATCACCGGTCTGCTGCTCGCCTTCAACCTTCCCGTCGATATCCCGCTGTGGATGTGCGTGATCGGCTCGTTCGTAGCCATCGTCATCGTAAAGCAGTTCTTCGGCGGCATCGGACAGAATTTCGCAAATCCCGCCATCACCGCGCGTATCGTGATGCTCGTTTCCTTCGCCTCCGCGATGTCCTCCTTTACCGTTCCGAAAGCGGCGAAGGCCGTGGACGCCGTAACGACCGCCACGCCCCTTGCCGTGCTCGGCAATATCGACGCGGGCGCCGATCTCGGCGTGGAGATCACCAAGCTCATCGGCAGCGGCGGACTCCCCAAGCTCCTCACCATGTTCTTCGGCGTGAGAGGCGGGTGCATCGGCGAGACCTGCGCGGCGGCTCTGATCCTCGGCGCGATCTATCTCATCGCCAGAGGCGTTATCAGCATCGCTATTCCCGGCACCTACATCGGCACGGTGGCGATCTTCATGCTCATCTCCTCCCGTTTCAATTTCATTTATACCGCCTACGAGCTCATGGGCGGCGGTCTGATCCTCGGCGCGTTCTTCATGGCGACCGACTACACCACCTCCCCCGTCA
>JAZLHN010000070.1:0-5082 GCA_045616815.1 Acutalibacteraceae bacterium | reverse complement strand
TATGTGGATCGACCGTGAGCCCTACCGCCGCGGCAAATATTGTCTGGAAGAAGTATGCACCGACTGCTTTGAAGAAATAGAGGAGGACGGCAAATGAGATATTACATAGGCATCGACGGCGGCGGAACGAAAACGCAGTACGCCCTGTTTGACGAAAACAAAAAAATGATCTCCACCGTGAAGACCGACGGCAGCAACCACGAGAATCTCGAGGGCGCCATCCCCGAGGCGGCGGGCATCATCATGAAGGGTATCAACGACCTTCTTCTGCAGAATTGCCTGATGCAGGAAAACGTTACGCACGTCCTCATGGCTTTAGCCGGCATGGATCATCCGTGGCAGGAGGAGGAAATGGCGTCCGAGCTCAAAAAAGCCGGTCTCGTCATCCCCGCCACGATCTGCAACGACGGCTTCATCGTCGTAAAAGCGGGCATCCGCGGCAAGGCGGGCATCGGCTACAACTGCGGCACCGGCACCTGCTGCAATTCCGTCGGCTCCGACGGTAAGCTTCTGCAGATCGGCGGCTTCGGTCAGCTCTCCGGCGACGTGGGCGGCGGCCGGTGGATCGCATACGAAGTGTTCCGTCTCGCTTATTTCGAGGTCTGCCTGAAAGCGCAGAAAACGGCCTGCACTCAGGGCTTTTGCGAAAAGGCGGGCGTGGAGCCTACGCGTGAAGGGCTTCTTTCCGTGATCCCGCGTCTCGAGGAGTATGAAGACAAGCTCGTCCGCGATCTGATCGACGTTTTCTTCGACGCCGTGAATTCCGGCGACGAGGCGGCGTTGGGCGTTGTGGACGTCATGGCGGAAAACGGCGCGAAGTTCATCGCGGGACACGTGAAAAATC
Organism: Acutalibacteraceae bacterium; assembly: GCA_045616815.1. GTDB lineage: Bacteria > Bacillota > Clostridia > Oscillospirales > Acutalibacteraceae > RUG806. Next base: position 4,238 of record JAZLHN010000070.1, on the reverse strand, counting down.
AGAAATTCGACGGCGACGTGATCGACGTCGTGCTTTCGGGCGCGATCCATACGAAGCTCCCGTCCGAAGTATATATCGAAAAGCTCATGGCAAGAGCCGAGGAACTGGGCGGCAGGAAGCTCAACTGCATCAAGCTCACCGTACCTCCCGTCACGGGCTGCATCAACTGGATGCTGGAAGAGTAATATAAGAAAGGACTTTATATATTATGAAAGAAATCAACGTGACCGTTATCGGTTCCGGCAGCACCTATTGTCCCGAACTGGTGGACGGTTTCCTCAAAAGACAGGATTCCTTAAAGCTGAAAAGACTCGTCCTCATGGACATCGACGACCGCAAGCGCAATATCGTGGGCAGTCTGTGCGTGCGTATGCTCAAGGCGGCGGGCATGGACACCGAGGTCGTTATGACGAACGATCTTGACGCCGCTCTCGTCGGCGCGGATTTCGTCGTGACCCAGATCCGTGTGGGCAAGCTCCCCGCGAGATATCTCGATGAATCCATCCCGATCAAATACGGCCTCATCGGACAGGAGACCACCGGCATCGGCGGTATGTTCAAGGCGCTGCGCACCATCCCCGTGATCGGCAATATCTGCAAGAAGATCGAAGCCATCTGCCCCGACGCGTGGCTCATCAACTTCACGAACCCCTCGGGCATCGTGACCGACTACGTGCTCAATAATACGAAGGTAAAGTGCATCGGTCTTTGCAACGTGCCCATCGACATGATCGACGACGTGAAGGAAAACGTGGGCGAGGACGCCGAGATCACCTATCTCGGACTCAACCATTTAAGCTGGATCACCTCCGTTATGAAAGACGGCGAAGAAGTCCTTTACAAGCTCTTTGACGAGGGCTTCGCTCCCAAGGTCATGGCAAACATCGTGGACGACGGTTTCGACGTGGAATGTCTGCGTTCCTGCGGCGGCTGGCCGTCCTCCTATCTCCAGTATTACTATAACCGCGAGGCGAAGATCAAGCACCTCAAAGAAGATAAGAAGTCCCGCGCGCAGGTGTGCATGGATATCGAAGAAAAGCTTCTGAAAATGTATCAGGACGAAGAGCTTTGCATCAAGCCCGCTCTGCTCGATAAGCGCGGCGGTCACAAATATTCTCTCGCGGCCTGCTCTCTTATAGACTCCATCGCCAACGACAAAAACGACGTACACGTCGTCAACATCCTCAATAACGGCACGCTTCCGTTCATGCAGGACAACGACGTCGTAGAGATCGCGGCGCGCATCGGTGCCGACGGCGCGAAGCCCGTGCCCGTGAAGCCCGCATGGAACCGTCATATCGTCGGTCTCATGACCGTGGTGAAATCCTACGAGAAGTACGTGGTCGAGGCGGCGATGAACGGCGACGATCACGCGGCCTACAACGCGATGATGGTGCATCCGCTGATCGGCGATTTCGCCAAGGCGAAGGACTGCTATGAAGAAATGAAGGACGCTCACAGAGAGTACCTTCCCCAGTTCCTGGGAAAATAAAACAAAACTGTTAAATAAAGGACAGCATGAGACCCGATACGCTTCTTGCTGTCCTTTTTTCTTACCGATAGAAAGGAACACACCGATGTCATACTACGCTCTGAAAACCAAGCCCTCGCCGCAGATCGTCCGCACGGAATTCACCCGTTCGCATTTAGGCAGTACGCATATATATTCTCTCTGTTACGCGCCCGACGGCACTCTCTGGGCGGGCACGGGAAAAGGACTTCTTTATTTCAACGGCGACCGTTTCGTGAAGGTATCCGGTATCTTAGACGAGGTGAACGCCGTTTACGCCTGCAAATGCGGTAAAGTTTTCGCCGCGTCGCTGAACACGGTGTACACGGTGGAGAACGCCGTTGTCACCGCAAAATGCGGTATAAAGGAAAGCGCTATAGGCATCCTTTCCGACGGCGCGGGCAATCTCTGGCTTGCCACGAAGTCTTATCTTTATAAATACGACGGCGCTTCGTTTGTTTTCTACGCGAATATCGAATACGCCGATTCCCGCGCGTTCACGGCGTGCGGCGACGGAAACGTTTATATCGCCAATCCGCAGTCGCTCATGATGCTCCACGGCAAGCGTCCGCGCTGGGGCAATATGATGCGCGGCATGACGAACGTCCCCCAAGCGCAGATCACCGCGCTGAAAACCGATTCTCTCGGCTTTGTCTGGGTCGGCTGTGAGGACGGCCTGCATATCTACGACGGCAAAAGCGAGTGGAAAGGGCCCGAAAGCTTCGATTTCTTCCCGAAGCTGAAGATCAACGTGATCGACTTCTCCGACGACGGCACAGTGTATCTCGGTACCGATATCGGACTCTACACGGTAAACGGCGAGAAGACCCGTTTTTACGGCAGCAAACGCTATCTGCCGGACGGCAAGGTCACCTGCGTCGCCGCGAAGCCGGACGGCTCGGAATTCTGGGTCGGCACCGAAGCGGGACTTTCCCGGATCGAAAAGAAGCCCATGCTTCTCAGCGAAAAAGAAAAATATTATCAGCAGTTTTCGGAATATTTCAAGCGTGAGAATTATCAGACCAAGCGTGAAAAAACGGTCGATCGCGATATCACCACAGGGACTGTTTCGATCACCGATAACGACGGCCTCTGGACGGCGGTCTACGTGGCGGCGGAGTGCTTCCGCTACGCCGTGACGGGCGAAGCCGAGGCCAAAGAGAACGCGAAAAAGTCGATGTACGCCATGATGAAGCTCATGACCATGACGGGCGTGAAGGGTTTCCCGGCGCGCGCCTACCGTCGTCCCGGCGAGGATCGCTTCGGCGACGGCAACAGGCAATGGCATTTGTCCTCCGATGAGACAGGCGAGCTCGAATGGAAGGGCGAGACCTCGAGCGACGAGCTTGTGGGTCATTATCTTGCCGCGGGACTGTATTTCGATCTCTGCGCCGACGAAGAGGATAAAAAGGCGCTTGCTTCCTGCATCCGCGACGTGACCGATCATATCCTCGATAACGGCTACGTTTTATGCGACGCTGACGGTCTTCCCACCACCTGGGCGCATTTCGGCCCCGATGAACTCAATCTCGACGACAAATGGTGCTGGGAAAAGGGCATCAATTCGCTGGAGCTCATGTCCTTCCTGCTTTCGGCGTATCACATCACCGGCGATAAAAAATATCTCGATAAGAAAAACGAGCTGGCCGTGAAATATCATTACGCGATGAATATTCTCACGCACAAGATCGACGACGCACATTCCTGCCATATCGACGACCGCCTCGGCTATTATACCGTATTGCCGTTTTTGCGTTACGAGACCGATCCGGCGATCCGCCGTTTCGTGCTGCTTGCCACGCGCCGCCATTTCGAGTATGAGCGCGTCGAGCACTGTCCCATCTACACCTTCATCACCGCGATGGCGACGGAAGGCCACACGGACTTAAGCGAAGCGGTCGAGATGCTGGAGGAATATCCTCTCGATATGTTCTCTTATGAGACCTGCAATTCCGTCCGTCCCGATATCGAGCAGGAGGAGAGAGTGGAGGAGTTCGGCGAAGCGCCGCACGCGAAATACGCGATCCCGGCATGTGAGAGAGTCATGGACGACCTCTGCTACAATCCCTTCCAGCTGGACGGCAACAAGCGCGACAATATCATCAGCCCCGCCTCGTGGCGGCTTGCATATTGGTTCGCGAAATACTACGGCATGATCGAAGAATAAAGAAACGGGAGAATCCGATATGCATAAGCTGTATTTCAAATACGGCGCCATGGGGTCGAGCAAGACCGCGCAGGCGCTTATGACAAGATTCAATTATGAGGAAAAGGGCACGCACGTATGGCTGATAAAGCCCGCCACCGACGTGCGCGACGGCGTTGCCGTACTACGTTCGAGGATAGGCCTCGAGGCGGAGGCGTTCATCATCCCGCCGGAAATGAATATAAAGGAAATGTTTTCCGTGCTGCGTATGGACGGCGCGGGCTATGAGGTCATCATCGCCGACGAAGCGCAGTTCTTCACCGAGAAACAGATATGGCAGCTGCGCGAGATCGTGTCGGAATACGATATCCCGGTGATCTGCTACGGCCTTCGCACCGATTTCCAGTGCAGGCTTTTCCCCGGCAGCAAGGCGCTGTTTCAGTTGGCGGACGATATCACCGAAGTCAAATCCGTGTGCAATTGCGGGCATAAGGCGTTCGTGAACGCCCGCTTCGACGAAAACGGCAAGGTCACATTCGAGGGACCGCAGGTCGCGCTCGGCGGCAACGACCGCTACGAGGG
>JAZLHN010000069.1:0-3668 GCA_045616815.1 Acutalibacteraceae bacterium | reverse complement strand
CCCACAAGGAGCCAGGGATGTCCGAATACCTTCTTCGGAAGCTCTACGCCGAGAGCCATGAGCATGATGGGCCAGTAAATGGTATGGAAGCGGAGGATGTCCTTTCCGATGAGGTGTACGTCCGCCGGCCAGTATTTTTTGAATTCGGGGCGGCTCTCCCCGTTGGGCTCGTAGCCGAGGAACGTGATATAGTTTGAAAGCGCATCGATCCATACGTAGATGACGTGCTTCGGATCCGCCGTAACGGGGATGCCCCAGTTGAAGGAGGTACGTGAAACGCACAGATCCTGAACACCCGGACGGATGAAGTTGTTGAGCATCTCGTTCTTTCTTGTCTCGGGAACGAAGAAATCCTTGTTGCTTTCGTAGTATTCGACGAGCTTGTCGGCGTACTTGGAAAGACGGAAGAAATACGCTTCCTCGGAAGCCTTCGTAACCTTTGCGCCGCAGGACGGGCAGCAGCCGTCAACGAGCTGAGAGTTCGTCCATGATGATTCGCAGGGGACGCAGTAGTTGCCGTCGTAGGTGGATTTGTAAATATCGCCCTGCTCGTAAAGCTTCGTGAATATCTTCTGTATGGTGCGGACGTGTTCTTCGTCCGTGGTACGGATGAATTTGTCGTAGGAAATGTGGAACTTGTCCCATATCCCGCGGATGATGCCGGAGACGTTGTCGACGTATTCTTTGGGCGAGATCCCGGCTTCCTTGGCTTTTTCTTCTATTTTGAGACCGTGTTCATCGGTACCCGTGAGGAAAAACACATCATAACCCTGCATTCGCTTGTAACGGGCGATGGCGTCGGTGAGGACGGCCTCGTACACGTTGCCTACGTGCGGCTTCGCGGAAGTGTAGGGGATCGCGGTGGTAAGGTAGAATTTACCTTTTTCATTGTTCATGATGATTTCTCCTTTATTTTTTCGACTTCAGTCGTGATTTGAATATACGGTGGATAATGCCGCGTACGGCAGGAAAGGGAGCAGCCATGCTCCGCGTGTGAAGTATATGAGCGCGAGATGCGGCAGGAACGAGAACGCGAAAGTCACGCTTTCTCTGTCCGTTCTGCCGAAAACGGTGTACGCAAGCCAGTAAAAGACGCCGTAAAACAGCAGAAACAGCGCCGTCACCTCAAAAAACATTCCGTATTCGGGATAAAAAGCGAATCTCGGCGGAACGTACGCGCATAAAAAGTACGGGGTGAGAGAAAATATCAGCGTCACGGACGACCTGAGGCTTTCGCCGAACGATCGCACGAAGCTCCGGCGTGAATAAATGAACGAGAATATCAGCCCGAAATCGCGCTTTCCGCTTTTTGCCGTGTTCTCGCAGAACGAAAACGTCCCTTTGATGACGGGAAAGCAGGCAAAAAACGCGTAAACGACAGCCAAAGCGGGATCAAAAAGCCGTATGAGCCGCGACACGACGGCAGAAAACGCTATATAAAGGCAGCAGAGGAGCGACGCCGAAGCGTAGGTGAAGACTCTGCGCGAATACTCGCCCCTTGCTTCTTTTTTTGCCTTTTTGCGCCTTTTGTCACATTCTATCGATTCGTTGTATCTTCTTCGGATATCCGTTTTTCATCACCGCAGATATTATTGACCGTCTTTTTCTTTTCAAGGCGGAGAGAACGGAAAAAATCCGAAAGCAGCGACGCGCATTCGTCCTTCAGGACTCCCGGGACGAGCACGCATTTGTGGTTGAACGGGTATTCGTTGAGGTTTACCACCGAGCCGAACGAGCCGGCTTTGGAGTCGGAAGCGCCCCATATCACGCGGCGGAAACGCGAATTGATTATCGCGCCGGCGCACATCGGGCAGGGCTCGAGGGTAACGTATATATCGCAGTCGCACAGCCGCCAGGCGCCGAGCCTGCGGCAGGCGGTGTTGATGGCGGAGATCTCGGCGTGGAGCAGGGAATTGGTCTTGGTCTCACGCATGTTCTTGCCGCTCGCAATGACTTTTCCGTCCTTCACGATGACGCAGCCGATGGGCACTTCGCCGATCTTTGCCGCCGCTTTCGCACGCGAGATCGCTTTTTTCATAAACATTTCGTCGTCAGTCATTTGTAAAGCACCACCGTTCCGAGAGCGATAAGGACGAGATAAAACCAGAAGAAAAAGCTGCAAAGCAGACCGCGCGCGAACTGCGCGGCGCTTATCCTCGGCGTCGGGGCTTCATAATCGTCGCAGACGAGTATCCTGCTTCTTCGCGTCGCGATCGCCTCGACTGCCGCCACGACGGCAAAACCGATGGCAGCCAGCGCGACGCCCCCGATGATGAGGGTATAAATATCACCGTTCGGGCTGTCGAGCAGGTATCCCGTCATAACCGAAAAGGCGTTGTTGATGAGGTGGAGCAGGACGCAGACCGTCACGGAACGGGTCTTGTAAAAACCGATGGCGAGGCAGAGCCCGAAGAAAAACGCGTTTATCATCTGCGGCGGATTTCTGTGCGCGAGGGCGAAGATCAGCGACGACGTGAACACGGCAAAGCCCGTGCCGTAGGGCATGAGGGTCTGAAAAATGACACCGCGGAATATGAGCTCCTCGCCTATCGGGGCGATGATGACTGTCATGACGAGCGATATGATGACCGAAGGCAGACCCGACGTAGAAGAGCCGGAGAGCTCGGGATAATATTTTGAAAGCAGCAGATTGCATACAAGATTCATCGAGAGCGTGAACCCGAACGAGAAGAGGATGAATTTTCCGGCTTTTTTCGGAAGCGTCGCTTTGACGGGGCAGTACGACGCTGGACGTTCGCGCATAAAGCCGAGCACGAAAAGAAACGGCAGGGCGAGCGACATCAGATAGGTGAAAAGGTCAAGGCAGGACAAAAACGTGCCGCTGCTGATGAAATCGCGGAAGATCGCTTCGGCGTCGTCGATGCCTATGCCTCTGACGGAAGATATAAGGCGCGAAAACGGTCCTTCGAGAGACTCGAGAAGCAAAAGAACGCCGTCCCCGAGATATATGACGAGGATCATTAAGCAGGCGACGGCGAACATGACGGAAAGATCGAAACGGAACCGACGCAGACCGGCTTTCGCCTGACCGAGTTCACGTTCTTCAACGCTGCCGAGCTCCATAGCCTCCCGCCTTTCACAAAAATTCATCTTATTATATCACCTTGACGCCGCTTCGTCAACAAAAATCGAAAATTTGCGTGTCCAAAACGAAAAAAACGGAAAATAATTGTTGACACGGAGCGGTTTTTATGATATAATCCCAAAACGTAAACCAAATACCCACGGGGCATTAGCGCAGCTGGGAGCGCACAACACTGGCAGTGTTGGGGTCAGGGGTTCGAATCCCCTATGCTCCACCAAGAAAAAAGCAAGTCGAAAGACTTGCTTTTTTCAATGATATCCGTTCCCTTATGGGAACGGGTGATATACCTTCGGTATGATATCGCACTTCGTGCGATGATATACGCTTCGCGTATGAAGGAACGGATATTATATCATGCCGAGCGCAGCGAGGTATATCATACGGCGTAAGCCGTATATCATATCGCGTCAGCGATATATCATTAACTCTTTTTCGGCTTTGTGTTATAATAAAATTGAGGTATACCTTCGGTATGATATCACACTTCGTGCGATGATATACGCTTCGCGTATTGAGCGGATTTGACGTAACACATTACGTCGCTGTGTACCAAAGCGGCACA
>JAZLHN010000068.1:0-2925 GCA_045616815.1 Acutalibacteraceae bacterium | reverse complement strand
GGGCTTCGCCCGTACCCGTTTATATAAAAGCAGGTACAAACGGGAGCAACTATAACAATATATCGTTCTTAATGTTGTTGAACAAGTGAACAGTTTCAAGTGGTAGAATCAAATCGCGTAAGCGATTCCTTATCTCAACTCTCAACTTTCAACTCTCAACTCTTTTTTTTGTTTGAAGCGCTGTGCGCTTCAAACAAAAATTTATCGCTCTCATTTTACCCCCTATGTTTCTTTTCTGTCAAGGAAAGCGAAAAAACGGAAAGAAAACGGAAAGAATCTTTATTTCTTTCTTACAAAGTGATATAGTATAGTTACCGACACAAAAGAGGGGAACGACCTATGGCAAATAAATTCAAGACCAACGTCATGCGTCTGTTAGACGGCGCGAAAATAGAATACAAGGATTACTGCTACGCCGAGCTCGGCGTATTGAGCGGTACCGAGGTCGCTTCTGCTCTCGGACAGCCCGTGGAGCGGGTGTTCAAGACCCTTGTCACCGTGGGGTTCAATAAGGCGCATTACGTTTTCGTCGTGCCCGTCGCCAAAGAGCTCGACCTCAAAAAAGCCGCGAAGGCGGTGGGGGAGAAGAGCATCGACATGGTGAAGTCCAAGGAGCTGCTTCCTCTTACGGGCTACGTGCACGGCGGGTGCTCGCCCATCGGCATGAAAAAATATTTCCGCACGGTAGTCGACGGCTCCGCGCAGGAACAGACTTCGATCTTTTTCAGCGCGGGAAAAGTGGGGTATCAGGTGGAAGTCGCCCCCGCCGATCTGGAAAAAATGATACGGGTGGAATATGCGGATATCGTAACGGAATAAAATAGAAGAGAAACAAAAAGGAGAGAGAGCATGAAAGTTTTACTTTTGAACGGCAGCCCTCACGAAGCAGGGAGCACCTTTACGGCGCTGAACGAAATGATAAAGATTTTTGAAACCGAAGGGATCGAGACGGAACTTATCCAGCTCGGAAAACAGGATATCCGCGGCTGTATCGCCTGCGGAGGCTGTAAAAAAACGGGAAAATGCGTTTTTGACGACGCGGTCAACGAGATCGCCGAAAAACTGAACGCCGCCGATGGCCTTGTGGTCGGCTCACCCGTTTACTATGCTTCGGCGAACGCCACGCTCATCGCTCTGCTCGACCGGCTTTTCCATTCTTCCTCGTACGATTTTACGATGAAGGTGGGTGCGGCGGTGGCATCCGCGCGCAGAGGCGGCCTTACCGCTACCTTTGACGAGCTGAACAAGTATTTTACCATCAGCGGTATGCCGGTTGCCTCCGGACAGTATTGGAACGGTATCCACGGCAACAACGCCGAAGAGGCGAACGAGGACAAAGAGGGCGTCGTGATGATGCGCACGCTCGCCCAAAATATGGCGTTCCTGATGAAGAGCATTGCTCTCGGAAAAGAAAAATACGGTCTTCCCGAAAAGGAAGAACGCGTTTGGACGAATTTTATCAGATAAGGAATCGATACGCAAAAGGAGATCGAAAAAAATGAAGTATATCCTTCTTCCCGAAGCAGAAAACGGAATGCGGTATTACCGCGCGAATTTACATTGTCATTCTACCGTATCCGATGGCCGCAAGACCGCGGAGGAATTAAAACGCGACTATATGGCACACGGTTACTCGGTCATTGCGTTCACCGACCACGACGCGTTCGTACCGCACAACGATCTGACGGACGAAAATTTCCTTGCGCTCAACGGCTACGAGGTAGGCATCAACGAGCAGGACAGACCGAACGGGGAAAACAACCGCTGCTGCCATCTGTGTTTCGTGGCGCTCACGCCCGACAATTTCACCGACGTGGTCTACCACCGCACGAAATATATAGGCGGAAACGGACAGAAGTACCGCGAAAGCATCGTTCACGATGAAAACGCTCCCGATTTCGAGCGCGTTTATACGTCCGAATGCATCAATGAGATGATAAAAAGAGCTGTGGACGGCGGCTTTTTCGTGACCTATAATCATCCCGTATGGTCTTTGGAAAATTATACGGCCTACTCAAAATACCACGGTATGCACGCGATGGAGATCTGCAATTTCGCGAGCGTCATAGCGGGATGGGACGACAACAACCCCCAATGCTACGAGGATATGCTGAACGGTGGGGAGCGCCTTTTCTGCGTAGGCACGGACGACAATCACAATCATATCCCCGACGATCACGAAAACTGCGATTCCTACGGCGGGAGCACGGTGATCGCCTCTCCCTCGCTGAGATATGAGGATATTGCCGACGCTCTCGTACACGGCCGATTTTACGCCACCGCCGGCAGCAGCACCGAACACGGCCCGGAGATCCTTTCCCTGACGTATGAAAACGGGAAAGTACGTATAAAGACCTCCGCCGCGAGAAGCATTTATCTCACTCACAACACACGCTCGGCAGCGGCCAAGAACGCCCGGAACGGTGCGAGCGTGACCGAAGCGGAATTCAATGTCGATCAGAACGCGAAATGGTTCCGTCTCACGGTCGAGGATCACGGGGGCTTCCGTGCGTACACCAACGCGTATTTTCTCGATGAGCTTAAATAAGAAAAAATTATTCCGGATAAAAAAGGGAACTGCTCACAATGCGGGCAGTTCCTTTATCAATTTGATAAGAAAAAGGACGATCCTTTCGAATCGTCCTGTATTCTTAATTTATTGCTTTGCAATTAAAATACGCGGATGTCGCCGGTGTTTACGTTGGGAGTATCCTTGTTGCCGTTGTCACCGTTGTCACCATTGGGATTGGTGGGGTTGTTGTTGTCGCTCGGGTTGGTGGGATCGGTGGGATTCTCGTTGCCGTTGTCGCCGCCGTTGTCGCCGGAACCGAACAGACCCATGACAAGATCAAGGATGCCGCCGATATCGAAGGAACCGAGGTCGAGGTCAAGACCGCCGAGAAGGGAACCGATGTCGAAGCCGCC
>JAZLHN010000067.1:0-4850 GCA_045616815.1 Acutalibacteraceae bacterium | reverse complement strand
CACTTGAAACTATTCACTTGTTCGACAACATTAAGAGCGATATATTGCTTTAGTTGCTCCCGTTTGTACCTGCTTTTATATAAACGGGTACGGGCGAAGCCCGTCCACATCTCAACTTTCAACTCTCAACTTTCAACTCTCAACTTTCAACTCTCGGCAGTTTAGCGGCGAAGCCGCTAAACTGCAATTTCCCGCTCTGTTAAAAAAGCCGCACAGAGAGATCTGCACGGCTTAGGGAGCGTTATAAGTTGTTTTTTATGCCGAAGCGTTCGGCGTTTGTCCGTTCGGATCGAACGAAAAATCCCCATCGGGCCTCTGCGGAGGCTCCCCGTCGGGCATGGACGGCATTTCCCCGTCCGGTTTCTGCGGAGGCTCCCTGTCCGGCATCGAAGGCATTTCCCCGTCGGGGATCTCCGGCGGCTGTCCGTTTTCGTTTTCCGGAGAAAACTCCGATCCCCGATCTCCGATATCGGATCTATCCTGCGGAGGCTCCCCGTTGAAATCTCCCGGTCGGCCGCCCGGATCACGCATTCCGGAACCCGAATTGAAGTTCATACCTCCTTCGGAGGAGTTGTCCACATTTATTTCCTGCGTTTCACCGTTCAGCGAAAGGATGAGCGTATCGCCGACTTCCATGCCGGGACAGCTCAATATAACGAGAGAAAACGAAGAGGGAACGGAAACGTTTATCAGTTCGTTTTTATCGCCGTCCGTGAGCAGAACGGAAGAGTCCTTCGGACAGTTCGTCACCTGCTTCATGATAAAGCCCTGCCCGGAGCTCTCTTCGATCGCTTCCGCCATATTGCTGCCGCCGAACGCCGCGACGGTGCCGCCGTTGATGACGCATTTCCCGCCGTTTTCGCTTCCGTAGTCGAGGGCGGAGCTGCTCCCGTCGTTGGGCACGCTGATGAAAATATTGCCGCCGTTGATAAAGATATCGCCGTTGGAGTCGAAACCGTCGGCATCGCGCCCCGTTGTGTTGATTACGGAGATATCGCCGCCGTTGATCTCAATGACACGTTCGCCGCCGTTCGCGTTCAGACCGTCGTCGGTCGGATAAACGGAGATATCCCCGCCATCCACGGTGATCCTGCAGGCTTCGAGCCCTTCATAGCAGGAGAGCACGTCGATCTTCCCCGAGCCCACGTAAATGAAGGACGTGTTTTTGTCGTTGGAGGCGGTGATGCCGTCGTCCCCCGCAGTCAGCTCTAAAGAAGCGTTTTGTATTCTCACGCTGTCATTGGCGTGGACGGCGTCCTCTGCCGCCGTTATGCGGATCGTACCGCCCGTGAATTTCAGGTCGTCGTTGCAGACGATACCGTGCTTGTATCCGGCGGTCACGGTCAGCGCGCCGCTTCCGTTGACGGTCAGATCGTCGCGGGAATATACGGCGCCGTCTGCGCCCGAGGCGACCGCATCGTCCGAAAACCGATCGCCGCAGGATAAGACGTTTTCACTGCCGTCCGCTAACGTCAGTATCACCTTGTCCGCCTGCTCTATCAGCAGCGCCGCGCCCGTTTCATTCTTTATTTCCGCGTTATCGAGAAGAATATACACCTTGTCGTCACCGTCGGCGTTTATTTCCACCGAGCCGTCGGTGAGCGTACCGGACAGGACGTATTTGCCCGCGTAAACGATATGAAGAACGCCGTCGGCGTAATATGCGCCGTTTCCCTTTACGGCGGTGTTTTCGTCGTCGAGAGTGATGAATTCCGCGCCGTCGGTATCCCAGTTTCCGTCCAGATCGGCGGCGGAAAACATATCGGAACTGCTTTCTTCCGTCACGACAGGCTTGATGCCGAGCCTTTCACCGTTCATAAAAAGCACGGTGAGCAAGAGAGTCACGGCGGTGACGACAACGCAGATGACGTCGATATGCTTGTGCGTTGACATGAGTTTTTCTCCTTATCAGGCGTATTCGCCGTTGTAGGTGACGAGTACCGCGCTCGTTACGCCGTCCATCGCGGAAAGTTCGTTGATGAAGCCCGTGTTTTCATCTTTTAAGCGAACGTCCAGATTGAGCTCGATCCTGCCCGCCTGCACGGATTTGCTCTTTACCACCGAGCGTTTCACGTTCCTTTTGATAAAGTCCGAGGCGTTTTTTTCACTTTCCGTGTTTTCGCAGGTGAGCACGAGGATATAGGGCGAAACGAACTGTTTTCTGTTTACGAAAACGAGAAGGATCACGCCGATGATGATGCTGCCGATCACGGCGAGAGGGAGCATCCCCGCGGCGAGGATGATGCCCGCGGCGATCGACCAGAAGAGGAACGCGATGTCGAGCGGCTCCTTGATCGCCGTGCGGAATCTTACGATGGAAAGAGCACCCACCATACCGAGCGAAAGCACCACGTTGGAGGTAACGGCGAGGATCACCTGCGAGGTGATCATGGTAAGCGCGATCAGCGTTACGCCGAACGACGAGGAATACATCACGCCGCGGAAGGTCTTTTTGTAAACGAAGAAGATGAAAACGCCGATGCCGAAGGCGAGGATGAGCGTGAGCGCGATATCGAGCACGCTCACGGAAGAAACGTTTTCGAGGAAAGAGGATTTGAAGATGTCGCTGAATGTCATTTTGTAAAGTCTCCTTTTAATTAGTCGTATATCCGGCTTGCCGCGTATTTGGAGAACGCGGCGGAATGTCTTGAGGGGATATTGACCGCCTGCCGTATGATATCCGGCAGAAAGCCGTCCCATTTTACTTCGAGGATGATGACCGGATCGCCCGCCGGGATATAGAGCGCGTTTTTTGTGAATACGTCCGGGGATACTTTGCCCGTTCTCACGTCGGAATCAAAGGTGATCCTTACGTTGCCGGGCGCGTAAACGTAGGCCTCCCGCGTATAGCTCACCGCGGTTTTCGGCATAAGCCCCTCGGCACGCATTTTGGAATACAGCTCGGTAAGCAGCGGTTTTTCGCCCGACGCCATCCAATTTATATCGCCGGCGAGTATTTTTTTTGCCTCGTCAAAGGTGAGCTTTACGGCTTGTTTGGCGGTGAGATCGTTTATTTTGCTCTTTTTTTCTAAACAAATATATGAGGTATCGCCGTTATAACAGCGGATACGGAATTTTTCCCTGTGATTCACTCCGTCTTCCTTTTCACGCAGCGCTTTGTCGTTTATATTGTCGAAATACACGCTCGTGATATCGTATTTTCCGTCGATCGCGTGGGGATCCTGCTGCATCACCGCCGAAAGTCTCTGCCGCAGAACGAGCAGGTCGGAGTAATTTATTTCGTGCTTTACCTCGTGCCGATAGTTCATAGAACGCCTCCTTTCTGTTTCGGTGTATCAGCTTACCCGACGGAGATAAAATGAACTTAAAATAAATACAGAAGGACCGCATTTTTTGCGGTCCCTCTGTAAAAAGGATAAGGAAAAAGGATGGTAGGCTTTGTAATTGTCCGTTACGCCACTCTGTCGCCGTCGGCGGCGGCGCGTTCGGGGCGTTCGGGCGTGTAGCGCACTTTTTCGTTGAGCTTGCGGCGCTGAACGGCGGCTTTGCGCTGTTTTCTGAGCTTGATATTGTGTTTGATCACGGCGATCGCTCTGTCTTCAAAAGCGATGAACTTGTCTTCGTGTAAAAATCCGTAAACGAGGAAGAGGAAAAGAGCTACCTCCGCGAGAATGATAAAAGCAACACCTGTATTCATTGAACTGTCCGCCTTTCGTTTTTTTATGATATCGAACATTTGTTTTGTCGTTGTGATTGTATTGTAGCGCATAAAAACGGGTTTGTCAATACATTTGTTCGGAAAGTGTCGATTTTGAGTACCTATAAAGGGACTGTGATTTTGTGTTGTACCGTTAAAAACGAATATACCACAAGATATTGTGTTGGTCAAGCCTTTCGACACGAACTTGTAGAAGCCGACAAAATAGAAATTTTTTCATTTTGTCCGATAAATAGTTTTTAGTTTTAAGTCAAGGAATGTTTATGTGGGGATAATGCAAAACGGATCATTCACGCGCAGAATGATAGGAATAAACGAAGGATCCGTAATTTTTCTGAAAACTAATTACTGAAAACTGAAAACTGAAATTTTTGTTTAGCGGAACGCTGAACAAAAATTTATCGTTTTCTTCGGAAAAAATTTATTTTTCTATTTATATTTATTTTATTATGTGCTACACTATACTATGTATAATTATGTAAAAGGAATAACAAGGGTAAAAAGTATGTTTGTGGATATTGCGAAGATCAACATAAAGGCGGGCAACGGCGGCAACGGCGCCGTATCGTTCCGCAGAGAAAAATACGTCGCTTCGGGCGGCCCCGACGGCGGCGACGGCGGCAAGGGCGGCGACGTTGTGTTCCTGGCGGACGACCATTTAGCAACGCTTGCCGATTTCCGTTATAAAAGAAAATACAAAGCCGAAAACGGCGCGAACGGCGCGGGAAAGCGCTGCGCGGGCAAATGGGGCGAAGACCTCGTCATCCGCGTGCCGCGCGGTACGGTCATCAAGGAAGCCGAGTCCGGCGCGGTGCTTGCCGATATGTCCGGCGACGAACCGTTCATCTGTGCCCACGGCGGCAAGGGCGGCTGGGGCAATCAGCACTTTGCCAATCCCACCCGTCAGGCGCCCCGTTTCGCGCGCGACGGCTATCCCGGAGAGGAATGGGACGTCACGCTCGAATTAAAGCTCCTTGCGGACGTAGGTCTTTTAGGCTTCCCGAACGTGGGAAAATCCACGCTCATTTCCGTTGTGAGCGAAGCAAAGCCCATCATCGCCGATTATCATTTTACAACGCTCACCCCCGTATTGGGCGTAGTACGCATGGGTCCCGAATCCAGCTTCGTGATGGCGGATATCCCCGGGCTCATCGAGGGCGCGAGCGAGGGC
>JAZLHN010000066.1:0-4718 GCA_045616815.1 Acutalibacteraceae bacterium | reverse complement strand
CGAACGAAGAGCTTTTTGCGGAATTCGCGGCGTTTATGAAGAATGAAACGAAGTCCGCGGGCGCGACCGCGTATTTCATCGACCCCTGCATCGAGCTACGGGTCAACGGCGAGAAAAAGGAGAACGGAAAACGCTGCCACGATATGTTCGTGAAAAACGGCTTCACGTTCAATTCGGACGCCTCCCGCTGTCTGTATAAATCCCCCGTGCAGCTCATCCTTAATTTGAAGGACGAGAGCGGAGCTGCTTACACGCCCGATAAGCTTCTGAAAAGCTTTGAAAAAGGCGTGCGGTATTCGGTGCGCGTGGGCGAGCAGCGCGGTCTTATAGAAAAAATATATACGATCGAAGACGTAAACAAAGATCCTGCCATTATGAAAGATTTCATGGCGGTCATGCGCGATACCTCCGAGCGGAGCGATTTCGTTGAGCGCGGCGACGAGTACGACAAACGCCTCATGACCGTGTTCGGCGACGGCATGGACTTAATGCTTATATATTATGATAAAAATAAAGATAAGGCGCTGCAGGAGGAAAGGCTGAAAAGAAAAGCCGAGCTGGAAGCGCTCCTGCCCACCGCCCCCGAGAAAAAGATACGGGGCATAAAGGACGAGATCGACTCCATCGACAAGCAGACGGAGCATTACGAGGAGCGCGTGAGAGAGACCGCGAACGAACCGGGCGACCTCATCTGCGTTGCCGGCGGTATGACCGTGCACTACAACGGTATGGCGTCCTGTCTCTTCGGCGGCGCGAAAAATCTTCTCCGCAACAATCTGCGCGCGAGCCATTATTTCAATTTCCGCCGTATATGCCACAGCATCGATAAAGGTCACCGTTTCCACGACCTCGGCTACGTGCTGCTTGACAACGTGCCTCCCGAGGCGGACGGTACTCTCGGCGTCAGCAAGCCCAACGCCGATTTCGAGGGGATCCTGGCGTTCAAGAAGAGCTTCGGTTCCGATACCGTGGAGTACGTCGGTGAATACGCCCTTGTGACCAATAAGGTGCTCTTCTATTCCTATTCCCATTTGCTTGAAAAAGCGAGAGAGGCGCAGAGCGTCGTCAACCGCATCGTGAGAAAGAGAAGGTGATTTATTGCCGTCCATCAACAATTATACGTTCGCCGGTTTCGCCGCTTCGCCGTCCAACCCGGACTATGAAAAGCTCATTGCCCGCCGCGACGAGCTTTATACGAAAGCGAACGACTGCCGCGATCAGTTCGAGCGGGATTATACCCGTATCCTTCACAGCCTTGCCTACCGGCGGTTAAAACACAAGACGCAGGTGTTCTTCAACATCGGAAACGACCACATCTGTACGCGCATGGAGCATGTGAGCCACGTGGAGTCGGTCAGCACCACGATCGCGAAGGATTTAGGCTTGAGCGTGGAATTGACGCGCGCCATCGCCATGGGGCACGACCTCGGGCACGCGCCGTTCGGTCATCAGGGGGAAAGGGAGCTGGACGCGCTGTCGAAAAAATATCTCGGCAAAAGCTTTTTCCATGAGAAAAACGGTCTGCGCTTCGTGGACGATATCGAGCTTTTGGAGGACGACTACCGCGTTTTCCGCAATCTCGACCTTACTTACGCCGTGCGGGACGGCATCATATCCCACTGCGGCGAGGTGGACGAAAACGGTCTGCGGCCGCGAAAAGAATACATCGACTTAAACGATTTCACCGAATGCGGCCAGTATCAGCCCTTCACGTGGGAAGGGTGCGTCGTCAAGCTCGCGGATAAAATCGCCTACGTCGGCAGGGATATCGAGGACGCCATTCGCCTGAAATTCCTTTCCAAAGAAAACATCGCCGCGCTTTCCGATATGGCGAAGGCGTACGATAAAATGGCGATCAACACCACCGTCATCATCCACAACATGATCTACGACGTGTGCCGCAATTCCTCGCCCGATAAGGGCATTTGTCTGAGCGACACCTTTTCCGAACAGCTCAACGAGATAAAGAAATTCAATTATGAATTCATTTACCGGAATAAGCGCCTGGAGCCTTTCGTGCAGTACGCGAAGGTCGTGATGACGCAGATCTTCGAAACGCTGCTCGACGCCTACCGGGCGGAGGATACGCTTTCGGAGCTTCGCCGACGTGCGGAGTATTATCCCGAGCTCATGGGCGCGTTCGCCGACTGGCTCGGAAAATTCTGCGAGACCGATTGGAATTTCTTTGAAAACACCAACGAGAGCACCGTGAAGTGCAAAAACCGCAAAATTTATTCGCAGCTCGAAACACCGGAGATCTATATGCAGGCAATCATCGACTATATGTCCGGCATGTCCGATAACTATGCGCTCAAGGTGTTCAACGAACTGATAACGTATTGAGTTTTAAGTTTTAAGTTTATGCAGGAGGGATCTTTATGAAAAAGACGTTTCGTTTTATTGCCGTGATTCTTTCACTTATGCTGCTTCTTTCCTCTCTCGGGCTTACGGGCTTTGCCTACACAGCAGAGGAATGGAACGACTACTGGAGCACGGAGGAAGCGCAGCGGGGCCTTATCATGCAGCCCGGCTCGGACGAATCCGAACGCAATTTCTCGTGGTATTTGCCCGCCGGGACCCGGAGCTGCTGCGTGCTCGTGAGTGAAAACGCCGATATGAGCGGCGCCGAGCCTTTTTACGGCAGGATCGTGAAAACGCAGCAGGACGACTGCGCGGCGAAGGTCACGGTCACGGGGCTGGAAGAAAATACGACCTACTATTATACCTGCGTAACGGACGATAAGGAAAGTGACGTTTATACGTTCTCCACGGTGTCCGACGAGTTTTCCGCGATGTACGTCACCGATATCCACGTGTCCGACGGCGAGACCGAAACGAGCCTCAAAGACCATTCTCTTATGTTCGGCAATGTGCTTTCGCAGGCGGTCGAAAAGAAAAACGTCAGTCTCATCCTTTCCGCGGGCGATCAGGCGACGCGCGGCAAACGGATCGAATATCAGGGTGTCGTGTCCGCTCCGGTGGTGAAAACCGTTTCGTTTGCCACCTGCATTGGCAATCACGACCGCAAGGGCGCGGACTACAAGTTTTTCAATAACGTTCCGAACGAGTTCTACGGCACGCTGAACAGCTATCAGGGCGGCGACTACTGGTTCGTAAAGGGCGATTGCCTTTTCCTTATCATGGACTCCAACAACGGCAACGGCGAAGGCCATTCCGCGTTCATGAAGCAGGCGATCAAGGCCAATCCCGACGTCAAATGGCGTGTGGCGGTCATGCACCACGATATGTACGGCCAGACCATGCCGAACCGCGAGGATGAAAACAAGCTCATCCGGCTTCTCTGGAGCCAGATGTACGATGAAAACGGCATCGACTTAGTGCTGCTCGGTCACAGCCATTATTATTCGGTATCGAACGTCGTGTACAACGGCAAGAGCGTGCAGGACGTAACGCCCGGGGCTACGATCGAAAACGCACAGGGCACGGTATACATGGTATCGGGCTCCATCAACCATCCGCGTTCGGATGAGGAAGTATCCTACGGCGACAATATCGGCATCGGCGTGGAGGATATCAGCCGGATCGTTTATAACGTACTGGATTTCACCTCCGATTCCATCACCGTGCATTCCTATTACTATGAGACGGGTGAGGAATTCAATTCCTTTACGCTCACCAAGACCGACGACGCGTCAAAGCCCGCCTTCCCGTTCTACCGCACGCTTCTGCGTATGTTCGCGGGTTTCTGCGGCAAAATATACGCGTTCTTCAATAACTTCGGCAGAATTTACGATCTGATCGAGGACGGCTACGATATGTCCTACGCCACCGATATCCTCAACAACCGCAACACCGTGGACGGCAAGTCCTTCTTCGAGGATTTCCGCATCCCGGTGTGCTGAGATAAGATCACGGAAAAGAGGGAAAGCTCATGTGGCTGATATTATCTTTGCTGTCGGCTTTATTCGCCGCGCTTACGTCCATACTCGCGAAGGTCGGCATCAGCGGCGTGGATTCCAACCTTGCCACGGCGGTCAGAACGATGGTCGTGGTCGTGATGGCGTGGGTGATGGTGTTCATCACGAACGCGGAGGGCGGCATTACCGACATATCCAAAAAAAGCTGGATATTCCTGATCTTGTCGGGGCTTGCCACGGGCGCTTCGTGGTTATGCTATTATAAGGCCATCCAGATCGGCGACGTGTCGAAGGTGGTGCCGATCGACAAGCTCAGCGTCGTTATCACGCTCGTGCTCGCGTTCGTGTTCCTCCATGAGAAATTCACCGTGCGCTCCGGCATCGGCTGCGCGCTGATCGCCGCGGGTACGCTCCTCATGGTACTGTAAAGGAAAAGAAAAAATGAAAGTCAGACTCAACGAAAACAAAGAGATCGTCGATACCGTCAAAGAGGGTTTGAAGCAGACCGGCGGCTATTGCCCGTGCCGGCGCGAGCGCACCGAGGAAAACAAATGCATGTGCAGAGAATTCCGCGAGCAGCTTGCAGATCCCGATTTTGAAGGCTATTGCCATTGTATGCTTTATTATAAGGAAAAATAAAAAGGAGAAAATTTATGGCGGAAATAAACGTAACGGAAAGCAATTTCGACACCGAGGTACTGAACTGCGGTACCCCCGTATTGCTCGATTTCTGGGCGACGTGGTGCGGCCCGTGCCGGATGCTGGCTCTCGTCATCGAGGAGATCGCGAAGGAGTACGACGGTAAAATAAAGGTCGGTAAGGTGAAGGTGGACGAGGAGC
>JAZLHN010000065.1:0-3535 GCA_045616815.1 Acutalibacteraceae bacterium | reverse complement strand
TACGAAAACTCCGTTTCCGATACCGGCAGCCTGCAGCTGTTCAGCGGCGAGAGCATATATACCCCCGAACACGCGGTGGTACCGGGAGAAATTTATCCTGCCGACAGCGAAAATATTAAAATTTACGGTAGGGGCATCCTCGACGGTGCGGGCTGCAAAAGAGTGGCGGACGGCAGCGAGATCGGCGGCTCGGGGCTGCTGAATTTCGCAAGATGCAAAAACGTTACCGTGGAAGGCGTTATCCTGCGCGATTCCTGTATGTGGACGGCAACGATGATCAACTGCGTCGGCGTTGATTTCTCCGACGTCAAGGTGATCGGCATGTGGCGGTACAATTCCGACGGCTTTGATTTCGTGAACAGCCGAAACGTTCACGTCGAAAACTGTTTTCTGCGTACCTTCGACGACGCCGTCGTTCTGAAAGGCCTGCGCCTCGACGAAAAACGCGAGGTCGAAAAAATGAACCCCGAGCATTACGTCATCGAAGACTGTACGATATGGTGCGACTGGGGCGGTGCGCTCGAGATCGGCGCCGAGACTGTTGCCGACGAATATAACGACATCGTGTTCCGTAACTGCGATATCATCCGCACCGATCAGGGGGCCATGCGCATCCACAGCGGCGACCGCGCGGAGATACATAACGTACGGTATGAAAATATCAGCGTGGAATATTCGGCGTACGATACCAAAAACGTATATCAGGAAAACGACGATATGGTATACGAGCCCGGAAACGTGCCCGCGCACGACGCCTTCATCAAGAACTGGATGTACTGCGGGGTCTGGACGAAGGACAACGTGGCGGGGCACGTTCACGATATCCGTTACGATAATATCACGATCTATAAGGACAGCGCCGTTTCCGAGCCTGTGATCCTCCTGAACGGCTTTGACGCCGAACATCTTATGGAGGATATCACCGTTGCGAACGTATATCTCAACGGCGAAAAGATCTCTCCGTCCGCGGAGAAAAACGAATATGCAAAAGATATCTATACAGATTGAAAAGGAAAATAAATTTATGATGAAAAAACTGCTGTCGCTCCTTTTATGTATCACTGTTTTATTCTGCGCGGGGGCGTTCACGGCCGCCGCAGAAACGGAGAAGACCATGGCTACGGAAGGATATACCGTTGTTTATGCGTCCGACGAGCTCGAAGCCGCCGCAGGGAAGCTCTCGGAATATCTCGGAAAAGTGACGGGGGAAGCTCCCGCCGTTGCCGCGGAAGCTCCCGAAAACGCTTATATCCTTATCAAAACGGATAAAAGCGAAGTGGAGAGTGGCTATAAGCTTGCCTCCGACGGCAAAAACATAACGATCACCGGCTCGTCTCTGCAATACACTGTAAGAGGTGTTTACGGCTTCCTTGAAAAATACTGCGGCGTCAACTGCTATACCTCAAAGCTCACCGTTTTCAAGCAGAACACCATCACGCTGCCGCCCGAAGAGGGATACGTTTACACTCCGTTTTTCGAGTTCACGGATACCGACTGGATCAGCCCGAAGGACGGCGAATATTCGCTTTTCAACGGCTTCAACAGCAGCGAATACAGAGAAATACCCGCGGAACTCGGCGGCACGGTGGACTATATCTCCCGCATGGCCCACTCTCTCGCGACGCAGTTCTGCTCGCGCGACACCTATTTTGAGGAGCATCCCGAATACTTCTGTCTGCGCGGAACGAAGCGCAAAAACAGCCAGCTTTGTCTTTCCAACCCGGACGTTCTGAAGATCGTCACCGACGAGGTTTTCGCGCTACTGGAGGAAAAGCATGATCCGGACGCCGACCTGCAGATCATCTCCCTGACGCAGGACGATAACTTCAATTTCTGCCGCTGCGACAAGTGCAAGGCCACCGACCGGAAATACGGCTCGCACGCCGGCACGATGCTTGAATTCGTGAACGCCGTAGCGCGCGAGGTCAAGGCGGCGGGTTACGACAACGTAGCCATCGACACCTTCGCCTATCAGTACACGAGAAAGGTACCCACCGGCATCGTTCCCGAGGATAACGTCATCGTTCGTCTCTGCTCCATCGAATGCTGCTTCTCCCACTCCTTCGACGAACCGGACTGCAAGGCGGACGCCGCGTTTTTAGCCGACCTTGAAGGCTGGTCGAAGATCTGCGACCGGTTGTACATCTGGGACTATTGCACAGACTTTACCAACTACGTAGGGATCTTCCCCGACCTCGGTGTGCTGCAGCGCGATATCCAGCTCTTCTATGAGCATAACGTAAAGGGCATCTACGAGGAGGGCAACTACAGCGGCCGTGAGATCGACACCGAATTCGGCGAACTGCGCGCGTATATGATCGGCAAGCTCATGCAGGACCCCTACTGCGACATCACCGCTGTAAGAGACGATTTCCTCAATAATTACTACGGCGCGGGCGGAGAATATGTCGCCGACTTCCTCGATATCATCACGGCGGACGCTCCCGAAAAGCACATGGGCATCTATCATCCGATGAGCGACACGCTTTCTCTTTCCAAAGCGCAGGTAAAAGAATGCGACGAGCTCTGGGAGCAGGCAAAGAACGCCGCCGAGGGCGACGCGAAGACCAACGTGCTCCATTCGGAGCTGAGCTGGCGCTACTGGAAGATGAAAAACCACGTGAGTGAATTCTCTTCCCTTTTCGGCCGCAAAGACGAAGAAAAAAAGCTGACCGACGAGATCAACGCCACCAACGTAAGCTGGAACGAATTCGGCGGGGTACGCGCGTTTTTCGTGGAGCTTTATCAGCGGCTGGCCTTCAAGCTCTGGCCCGTGGTCAGCTTTGTGATGAACTATATTCTGTACAGACTTTAAACCGTGACGATCACAAGTCCGGCGATACACACCGCCATGCCGACAATCTGCTTTACGGTCACGCTTTCGCGGAACACGAAGATCCCGACGAACACGAGCACGACGGCAAGGCAGCAGTTGGAAACGAGCGGGGCACGGCTCACGTCCCATCCCGCGCGGTAAGCGAGGATATAGCCGAATTCCAGTCCGATGATGATGACGCCGAGCGCAAGGGACGTCCAGTTCAGCTTTTTCAGCTCCTCCGACACCGACGCGCCGTTTCGGCCGAAAAAGAATATGATAAGACAAACGACACCCGCCACGGCGTAGGTGACGGCAAGAGAAAGAAAGGCGTTCGCGTTGGCGGGCGTCTTTTTTTGCGTGATGTTGTAAAACGTGTTGGACAGCACGAGCAGAACGATGGGGAATATCATTTTCAGCATGTTTTTTGACTCCTGTAAAAAAAATGGTTCTCCGAAAAAGTAATAACCGGACGATAAATGGCAGTTTAGCGGGCGAAGCCCGCAGTTTTGAGTTTTTAGTTTACAGTTTTCAGTGATGGAATGATTATACTGAAAGAGGAAAAACTGTTTATCCGGCTGTAAAATCATCGTATTAAAACGAAATATCAGTATTTTTTCTGAAAACTGAATACTTAAAACTGAAAACTATTTTTGTTTAGCGGAACGCTAAATAAAAATTTATCGTTTCCGTGAAGAGCGAAAAATAATCCGGCAGCCA
>JAZLHN010000064.1:0-4351 GCA_045616815.1 Acutalibacteraceae bacterium | reverse complement strand
TGGGAAGCATAACGATACGGAAGTGATCGGGCTCTTTCCAGCTGAAGCCTCTGCCGGGGATGATCATAACGTGCTTTGCGTGCAGATAGTCCATCGCAAACTGCTGATCGTCGGTGATATTGAACTTTTTCACGTCGATCTTCGGGAAGATATAAAACGCCGCGGAGTTCTTCACATAGGTGATGCCGTCGATCTTGTCGAGCTCACGGCAGCAGGCCTCTCTCTGTTCGTAAAGACGGCCGCCGGGCACGATCATCGCCTTGGTGCTCTCGGGATCGGCAAGAGCCGCCGGGATAACGAGCTGCATGAGAGCATTCGCGCAAAGACGCATGGCTGAAAGGGCAACGAGACCAGCGATGAAATCGGAAGCGTCCTTCTTCGCGCCGCTCACGATCATCCAGCCGCAGCGGAAGCCGCAGATGATATGGGACTTGGAAAGTCCGTTGAAGGTGATGCACAGAAGATCGGGACAAAGGGTCGCGGTGGAAATATGCTCTAAACCGTCCATAACGAGACGGTCGTAGATCTCGTCGGAAAGAACGACGAGCTGATGCTCTCTGGCAACGGCTACGATCTGCTCGAGCAACTCTTTGGGATACAGAGCACCGGTGGGGTTATTGGGGTTGATGAGCACGATCGCTTTGGTTTTCGCGGTGATCTTGGACTTGATATCGTCGATATCGGGATACCAGCAGCTCTGCTCATCACAGATATAATGTACGGGCTTACCACCGGCGATGTATACGGAATTCGTCCACAGAGAATAGTCGGGTGCGGGAACAAGGATCTCGTCGCCGTAGTTGAGGAGAGCGGTAAGCGTCATCGTAACAAGCTCGCTGACGCCGTTTCCGATGAACACGTCATCGGGCGTTACGCCCTCGATGCCTTTGCCCTTATGGTAATCGCAGATCGCCTGACGGGCGGCGGGCATACCTTTCAGATCGCAGTAAGCGACCGCCTTGTCGGCGTTTTCAAGAAGAGCGTTTCTGACGGAATCGGGCATCTTGAAATCGAAAGTGGCGGGGTTGCCGGTGTTGAGACGCATAACGTCGATACCTTCGGCACGCATACGGTTCGATTCAACGAATACGGGACCTCTGATGTCGGAATGGACGAGCTGGAGTTTGTCGGAACGGGAGATTTCTCTCATGGCGGATGACCTCTTTTCTTATATGATGAATTATTTTTGTCAGGGTTGAAGAGGAACGGGGCGCTCCTCGGTTTCGGATTCGATATCGATAAAATTGTTGTGCGTAAAATAATATACACTCATGCGCAGCGGCTTCACGAAATCCTCCGCGGGCACGAAAAGCTGCTCCTTATTGAGCCGAAGACACGGGGCGGACATCTTCACTTCCCCGTCTTTCGTGAGCATCACATCGGAATCTTCGGTAAATTCCGCAAAGCGGGAATAGATCTTTACTCTGATCCTTCCGGGTGTTCTTTCCACGTCGCCGCCGAGGAAATTTATGAGCTGACCTGGAGCGATATAATATATGCCGTTCACGTTCTGCGGAAGCGTGAGCGCATTGCAGATGCCTAAATCGTATCCCTTGAATTTCAGACGGGTACGGTTATACACGGGAGCACAGTCATACGGAAGAATGCAATCGTTATCCTTGTCGATCAGGGCTCTGTCAACGATCCTGCCATCTTCCACGTACGCCGTGAGAGTGCATTTCCCGCCGTCCACGTCCACGACCGTGAACATGGAAAGGTCTTCCTCATGGCAGTAGGTCTTCGCGTTCCACACCTTCGGAACGACACGCGTTCCGGGAGGATTGCGATTGCCGGAGCCGATGTTATAATGCACCGTACCCTCGGAGGGTTTATCGTACAGACCGTCTTTGCGTCTCGGATAAGAGCGCGCGAAAGAATGCTCGTGACCGGAGAAAACGACATCGCATTGCTCCATTCCGTCACGCAGGGCGGGATAGGTATCCTCATTCTCTATTTCGGGACCGGAATAACACACGGGAAAATGATGGGAAGCGAATTTCCACGTCTTATCGCTTGCCTCCATATCTTTTATGAGCCAGTCGTTGATATCCTCAAAGCCCGAGGTGCCAAGGAAAGCGAAATGAGCATTGCCGTAATCGAAGGAATAATTCGTCACCTTCCACCCCTCGGGGCCGTTATCGGGATAGGAACCGACGAGCTGATTGGAAAAATAGGTCGCCTTTTCGGAATAATACTTCCCCGTGAAGGTGAAATAATCCTCGAAGCCCATATCGTCGTGGTTGCCCATGCAGAGCATAACGGGCATGGATTCGCAAACGCCTCTGAGCCCCTCCATGAGTCCCGTCCACTGCACGTCGGTCTGACCGCAGTTCGTATTATCACCCGCGGTGAGGATAAATTCGACCTCCGGATGATCGGCAAGCATCTTTTTGAGGATGCCGTTGAATTCCGTATAATCCGCCGGAGGCTCGGGGCCGCCCGTTTGGATATCCGAAAGGCATAAGAACGAAAAATTGTCGAACCGCGCTTTGGAGGTTTTGAAGGTATAAACGGCGCTGCGTACTTCCCCGCTGCCCACCGTATACTCATAATACGTATCGGGGGAAAGACCGTTCATATCGGCGAAGAAATAATGACTGTCGTCTACGTCGGTCGAAAAGGCGTTTTTGACGGCGTCGGCTCTTTTCCACTCCGCATCCGATCCGTGCTCGCGGTAAAGAGCAAAGCCGTCGTTTACGTCAATGCTCGTTCTCCATTTCACGGTACGCGAGGTCGCCGCGTCGTTTTTGAGCGAAAGCATGATATGATCGGGCTCCGGACGCGAACCGCGGATATTTTTCCATTCGGCTTTGTTCATTGCATATTTCCTTTCAAAAGCATTAACTAAAATTGTATTTTAACAATTTCAGTTTGATAAATCAATATAAAAAGTCTGATTTTATATTTTAATACTTAAATCAAGATATTAAAAACTGAAAATGATTTTCATTGAAAAAATAAAAGAAGAAGTGTATAATATCCGAAAAAGAAAAAAAGGAGATGCAGCATCATGGCTGAAAAATGGGTAGAGGTATGGGGACAGTCCCACTCGGCATTATCACTGTTTTATTATCCCTCGTGCGCGAAGACCTTCCGGCTCGTTATGAGTTCGGCGATCAGCGGAAACAAACTTCGGTTGACTTTTTCCAACAAATTCGGCAAGGACAACGTAATAATAAGCGGCGTAACGCTCGCGAAATGCGATGAGAACGGCAATGTAACGGGCGGCTTCCGCGATATCACCTTCGGCGGAAAAACCGCATTCACCGTAAAAAAAGACGAAAAACCCGCTTCGGACGAGATCGATTTCCGTCTGAACGTGAACGACTATTTCTGCGTGAGCGTATACGTTAAATCCGGCGATATGACGAGCGGCAACCTGCTCGACAACGCCCTTCTGCTCACCCGCGAGGGCAACTACACCCAAACCGCCGCGATGGGCAACGAACGCAGAAAAAGAGACGGCGTGATCGACAAGGCGGGCAAGCTGCTCGGAATGCATCTGCCCAAGCCCATACCGCTCTTCGACACCGTGGAGGTCCTCAACGATACGGGTGCCAGTTCCATCGTGGTATTCGGTGATTCCATCAGCCAGCAGGGCTTCTGGACCAATCCGTTTGAGAAACGCATCCGCGAAGCCTTCCCCGGAAAATATACGTTCATCAACCGTTCCGTCATGGGTAACCGTCTGTTGAGGGACTGCTCCCCCATCTTTCCGGCAAGAGGTCTTTACGGCAAAAAAGCCACCGAGAGAGTCAAAGAGGACGTTTACCGTTTCGACGACATGACGCACGTGATCCTCTTCCTCGGCGTGAACGACCTTTTTGAATATTCCTCCATCAACGCTTTTCCGTGGGAAAAACCCGACCCGCTCGACGTGTATAAAGCCATCGACGATATAAGAGAGGAACTGCAGGCAAAAGGCAAAAAGGTGATCCTTTTCAACGTACCCGCCTTCGGTTCGGCGCCCGACTCGACGCATGAAAAAGACGGTTTGAGACGAATCCTCAACGCCGAGATGGAAAAGAACAAGGATAAATTCGACGGATTTTACGACGTTGCCGCCGCAGCCGCCGATCCCGATGACGATTACATCTCCCGTCAGGATTTCATAGGCCCCGACAAGCTCCATCCCAACGCTTTCGGCGGAGAATACCTCGCCGGACTCGTGGATCTCAAAATGTTTGAATAAATCAAATTATTGCAGCCATACGAAAGGGGATGTAAAAAAAGCGAAGATCGTATAAAACCAAACAAAATAAGGGATTTTTCAAAAGCAAAAGCCTGAAAACACCCCTTAAAACAACTTGGATACAAAAAAACAATTATTTATTGTGTTTTATACTACGGA
>JAZLHN010000063.1:0-5957 GCA_045616815.1 Acutalibacteraceae bacterium | reverse complement strand
CCGTTGCCCTCCGGACGCTCCCATGCGGTTCGCCGAGGGCGGCGAACCCTACGTGCTCCCGCGACAGCCTCCGCGCTAACCTGCAATTTATCGCGACAAAAAAACAGAAGACCGTTTCCGATCTTCTGTTTTGATTTATGTGAAATTATTTTCAGCACACAGGACCTTTGTCCGCATTGAGTCTCGCCCATACGTCGGCGGAGCCCGCCGCGGCGACGTCACCGAGAAGACAGTTTTCCCAGGTGTTAGCTTCAAAGGTGATATTCGAGCAATGTTCCCCGAAAAAGGCTCTTACCGCTGTTTTTGACTTCGGCATAACGCTGCCAGCGTCTACGGTATTCCCGCTGAAAATGAGTCCGTTTGCGTTATTGCAGTTCATGACTCTTGCGGGGATCTCCGTGAAGGTGTTTCCGGTGATCTCCACGTTCGTGAAGGGCTGCGAAACGGCGGTCTTGCCCGCGATGTTGGAGCCGACGGTGATGACCTCGCCGGTCGCGATGTAGTCGCACATATCAAACGTATTGTTTCTTATAATGAGGTTATCTACGCCCTTGCCCTCATACCAAAGTCCGGGGCTGATGTCCATGATGACCTTGATCGCCTGCATTTCGGTCTTATAAAAGTGATTGTTTTCGCAAAGACCGTTGGAGGATTGCAGTAAAAAACCTCTTGCGCGGTTTTCGTGGATGTAATTATCGCTCACAACGTAATTGCCGCTGTCGTAGGCCGTGTTGTACGCGATGTAGTCCGCTTTGATGAGCGCGCTCATATCCCGGTCGAGCGTCAGCTCATAGCTCGTCGTTTCCGGATGATACGTAAGAGCGGTGACGGCTGCATTGATATCGGTATCGTTGCAAAGCTCGTCGCGGAAGTGGAGTGTATCGCCCGCCGCGAGAAGAATAGCGTTTCCGAGCAGCGAGATCTTGTTGCCGTCCACGCTCTTTACCCAGCCGAGACCGTCGTGTACGTTCAGCGCGTCGTCGCCCTGTCCGCTGATATCACAGCCGGCAATGCGGAAGTGTCCGTTCGTGTTCACGATATGGATGGCGTCCGCGCCGAGAGAATTATGATAATCTTTGCCCGCTTCTGCGCCGATATAAGAGTTTATCAGCTGGAAATGCGAAGCCTTGCCGCCGCCGTAGAAGCCCGCGCCAGGCCAGCCGTAAAGGGAGACGTTGTCGAAGGTGACATTTTGGCTTCCTCCGTTGATCACACAGAAAGTAGAATCGTAAACGTAGTGCCGCACAATGAACGTATCACCGTTTTGGAAGCTGTCGAAGCATCCGTTGTGCGCAACGTGCAGTACGTTGTCCGCCGTTTTCTTTACGGACTTGATGCATTCCGGCTGCATATAGACGTAAACTTCCTTGTTGGAGTATTTCGCGCCGTAGGTGAACGTCTCGGGATCGCACTGCGATACGGCGGAAAGGATCATATCCTCCTCGATGTCACGGCGTTCAAAGACGAAATCGAGCTCGTTCGTTTTCGGAGAGGCGTTTCGTACGGTGCATACGTCTGCAAGCGGGTGTTTTTCACGGTCCCAGTCGAATTTCACGTTTCCGAATTCCACGCAGTCGCAGCCCGTGACCTCGATGCCGTTGGTCACTTCGGAGAAAATGAAACGCGCGCCGTTTCCGTCAAAAAGAATGTCCTTGCAGCCGTTGAAAAACAGCGGCGCCGTGTTTTTGAGATAATAGTCGCCTGCTTCCAACAAAAGGCGTGTGCCGGGGTACGAGCGGCAGTATTCGACCGCGGCGCACAGGGCGGGGTAGTTATCCTCGTTTTCCGCCGCTATGCCGAAATCGGCACCGAAAACGGTGTTGAGCGCGTCCGCGGCGGGGCGTTCGATATAAAAAACGCTCTCCGATACGCCGTGTATCTCATCGTAGGTTCTTTTTTCATAATAGATCGGTTGGTTTTCCATCGGTACGTCTCCTTTTTCCCTTATGGCTTCCTGTTTCGGAAAGGCAAATTGAAAAAGCATCAGCAAGGAAGCAAAAACGGAAAGTATTTTTGCGAGCATGAAACATTCCCCCTTTTATTTAAGAATAGCATATTTTTTCGTGAGGTACAACTGATTTTTTTATAAATAAACGCGAGGATTTATTATAAAGGAAATGTTGAATTCTTCATTTTATTATGTTATATTAATAAAATACAAAGGAGGAGATGCAGTATGGCTGTTTGTCCGAATTGCGGTAAGAAATTAAAACTTACCGACTGGCGTCCCGAATGTCCGGGATGCGGCGTAAACCTCAATTATTTCCGATCCAATGAAAAGCTTTTGGTCGATTCCGAAAAAGCGGAGATCGAGCACGCGCATTTTCAGCCTCATATCGACCGCGCCAAGGCGGCGTTCGTCGGCTCGAAGCTCACGATCGTAAGGATCGTTTTGTCGCTGCTCCCGATCGGAGGTCTTTTCCTTCCGCTCGGTATCCTGAAAGGGGCGGAAAACGTATCCGTGAACGCGATCGGCGTTTATAATTTCGTATCGAAAGCCGATATCGGAGCGCTGCTGAAGGGTGTATTGTCCGGAAACGCTTTTTCGATCTCCGTACTCACGCTTTTGTTGTCCGTGGTGCTGATCCTCGTGAACCTTATCGCGCTCATTGCTTCCAACGGAAAGCACGGAAAAACGAGAACGTTCATCCTCAACGGCCTTATGCTCGGCTTCGCGGTCATTTCCGCCGTATGCTTCGCGCTTTCTAAGGGCGCTTCGCCGGTTTTGGAGACGGCTTACACCGGTGCCTCTCTCGGTGTCGGCGCGTTCGTGTATATCGCCCTCATCGCCGTGCTGTTCGGCTGGAACATCATGCTGTTCACAAAAGGCATCGACGTGAAATATACGAAATGCCTGATCGGCGGACTGCCGAGCGAGGAATATTTTTCCTATGTGGAGCAGGGCATGTCGCAGGATGAGATCTACAGAAAAATGCTCGTAGCTTTGGCAAAACTTGAAGAGGCGGGCGAAGCAAAGGAGGCGGCAGACAATGGCTGAATTTGACGTAAAATCCGCGGTGCAGATCGCGGAGCAGGGAAGCAGTGAAGAAGTAGTCAATCATCTGCAAAAAATGGTGTCCGTTGACCGCCGCGTGGTCGCGCGCAAGGAGACCATCGGCTACATGCTGTACGACGGCGCGCAGGGCTTCAATATCGACAGCCAGAAAGAGCTGTTCGTCGACAGTATCCTGAAAATAAGCCTTCCGAAGCAGGCGATCTACAATGCCATCGCGGGCGTGTGGGACATCGTGGACGACCTGCTGATCGGCGGCATCATCGAAAAGACCCGTACCCGCTGGGGCAAGTTCGTGCCCTATATGTTCCTGTCGGGACTTCCGTTCGCGGTCGTATGCGGTATTTACTGGCTGCTGCCCGTGCTTTTCTCGCAGGCGCATATCGACGATATGGATTATATCCCCAAATTCATTGCCTACGTCGTACTGGAAATGCTCATCGAGGCGGTCACCAACTTCCGTTCGGTCGCGACCTCGGGATATCTTTCCACCATCACGCCGTATCCGTCCGACCGGCGTCGTCTGCTCGCCGTTACGAAGTATCTGAATCTCTTCTACGCGGGACTTCCGAATACTATCGTTGAATTCCTGCTCGACTTTATCACCAACGGCATCATCAAGACCGATGAAAACAATACGAGTGCCGTGCTCATCAAGCGAGCTCTCACTACGCTCGGGCCCTTTACCGTGATCGTATCCGGCCTTATCACGCTGTGGTATTCCACCATCGCGAAGGAAAGAGTGCATCAGAGCGTGGATAAGCCCACCATCCTGCAGAGCTTAAAGCTCGTATTCACGAACAAGCCCGTTCTGCAGTACATGATCTCCAACGCTCTCGGCTCGTTCGGCACCGGCATCACGACCAACAACTATTATCGCTGGGTGCTCTTCATGACCACCTTCGAGACCTTTGCGGGCATTCCGTCCGTTGCCTTCCAGCCCATCGGCTTCGCCAAGTACAACAAAATGGCTGACAAACATTCCACAAAAGCGGTTTACATCGCGAGCCACATGATCCCCAAGGCGTGCTATATCCCGGTATTCCTCTTCGGTCTTCTTCTCAAAGACAAAGAGGGCAACCGTTTCTTCACCAAGCGCTGGACGATGCTTCCGATCACCGCGATCTGGGAGTGCATCTACGCCGCTAATCAGGGCTTCGCGAATATCTCTCTCGACGAGATCCGCAACGAGTGCAACGACTATATCGAATGGAAATGCGGCTACAGAAACGAAGCGACTCTTTCCGTTGCCAGCACCATCCTCTGCAAGATCCCGAACCGCGTGAACGCTATTTTCCAACCCAAGTTCAAGCAGTGGATCGGCTACGATCAGCTTGCCTACACCGAGACCCGTCCGCAGCCCGAAAAGGCGCAGAAATGGATCTTCGCCATGGCTACCGTTATCCCCGCTTTCCTTGCCATCATCGGCATGATCCCCATGTTCTTCTACCGCATCGACAAGGAAACGCGCGACCGTATGTACGTGGAACTGAATGAACGCCGCGTGAAGAAGGCCGAAGAGCTGAACGAGGAAAAAAACGGGGCTGAATCGAACGTTTGATAACAAACAGGAGTAAACCGATGAAAAAAACAGTATCCGTCCTTTTAGCGGCCGTGCTTACGTTTGCCGCGCTGATCCCGTGTTTTGCGCAGAAATACGAAAACGGTTTTTCGTTCCGTGACGACGGCACGTTCACGATCCTGCACCTTACCGATTCGCAGGACGACCATCATCCCGCATGGGATATGCTCAATCTCGTGAAGCGCTCCGTTGAAGAGTCCGATCCCGATCTCATCGTCTTCACCGGCGATATCGTGGAGGACAGCCGCATCGGCGACCTCGGCATCGACGCCGAGCCCGGACGCGAAGGCGTTGTCGTCAAGGATATCCGGGGCGATATCGTTTATAACAAAACGCGTGCAAACGTTGAAAAAGCCGTGGACGCGCTTTTCACCGTTCTCGAAGCCTCCGGCGTTCCCTATGTGATCTGCCAGGGCAACAACGATTATAAGTGCGGCTTGTCCAACGCCGACTGGCTTGAGATCTATTCGCGGTATCCGAACTGCATCGTCGCCGATCAGAGCGACGACGCCGACGGCAGGATCGACCGGAATATCTTCATCAACGGCGCCGACGGTACCCCCGCTTTCAATATCTGGTGCATGGATACCGGACGCGGCGGCATGAACGCCGATCAGATCGAATGGTATAAAAACCGCTCCGCCGAAATAACGGCGGAAAACGGCGGCGAGCCCGTGCCCGCACTGCTTTTTCAGCACATTTTCACGGATGATATCGGTAATCTTTTTGAGCCATGCGAAAGCTGGGACGAGGGAGCGGAAGCGATCGGTGCGAAATTCTACCGCCTGAACCGGGATATTGCGACGGGCAACAATTTCTTCGCCTATGAGCCCGGAAAGACGTCCGCGGAATTCACCGCATGGAAGGAATGCGGCGACGTGATCGGCGCGTTCTTCGGCCATCAGCATGTTGAAGGCTTCTCCGGCGTGTGGCAGGGCATTGAGCTCGGCTTTACCTACGGCTGCGAATTCGCGAAAACGGGCCCCTATGGCTATCGCGTTTTCACCATCCATGAGGACGACGTGAAGAATTACGACAACGAGCAGTTCGTCTACACCGGCAGCGTAAAGCTCGGCACGGACAGGATAAGCCCCCTTAAGGAAAATACCTATCCCGAAGATGAAACTTCCTTTATGGCGATCCTCGCGAAAATAAAGAACTTCATGCTCGTGATCATCAAACTCATCAAAGGCCTGTTTGCATAAATAAGGAAAAACATATGAAAGGGGGTGTAAAAAAACGAAAGTTTTTTTACACCCCCTTTTGAGGGGATAGGAAAAAAAGATGAAGAACGGACAAACTGAGCAAAAGCAAGGCTTCAGCCTTGCTTTTGCTTGCCCGAAGGCGTACAAAAGTACGTCG
>JAZLHN010000062.1:0-7649 GCA_045616815.1 Acutalibacteraceae bacterium | reverse complement strand
TCGGCATTGATCGTTTTGGCGAGGGCGGAAATAAAGCTGATGATCTTCTTCGCCATGAAGTAGCCGGGGGCTGCCTTCGCGCCGAAGATATAGGTCACGGGGACGTGGTTCCCGTTCGGATCGTTTTTGATCTCGATGTATTTCGAGAGGATCGCAAGGGCGTTCATCTCCTGCCGCTTATACTCGTGCAGACGCTTTACCTGCACGTCGAAAAGCGAATCCGGATCGAGCTTTTCGCCCGTGGTCTCGAAGATATATTTTGCAAAATGCTCCTTGTTCGCGTGCTTGATGTCGCTGATCTTTTCGAGGAACGCCTTATCGTCGGCATAAGCTCTGAGTCCCGAAAGCTCCTCGGCGTCAAGGATGAAGCCGTCGCCGATCGTATCGGTGATGAGCTTCGTGAGTCCGGGGTTGGACTGGCACAGCCAGCGGCGGTGCGCGATGCCGTTGGTCACGTTCGTGAATTTCTCGGGCGTGATGCGGTAATAGTCGTTGAAAACGCTGTCCTTGAGGATCTGCGAATGGAGAGCGGAAACACCGTTCACGCTGTGGCACGCCGCCACGCAGAGATTTGCCATCTTGACGACGCCTCCGGAAATGACGGCGGTACGCTCCACGTAGTCCGCGTCGTGGGTGGTCTCCCAGATATAGGAGCGCAGACGGTTGTCGATCTCCTTGATGATCTGATAGATACGGGGCAGCAGGCGCTTCACGAGCTCCTCGCTCCACTTTTCGAGCGCCTCCGCCATAACGGTATGGTTGGTGTAGGCCACCGTACCCGTGACGAGCTTCCACGCGTCGTCCCAGCCGTAGCCGCACTCATCGAGCAGGATGCGCATCATTTCGGGGATCGCGAGCGTGGGATGCGTGTCGTTGATATGGATGGCGTTTTTCTCGGGGAAATTATCGAGCGTATTGAATTCTCTTAAATGATGGTGGATGATATCCTGTACCGAAGCGGAAACAAGGAAATACTGCTGACGAAGACGCAGGCTCTTGCCCTCCGGATGGTCGTCGGCGGGATAAAGCACCTTGCTGATGGTCTTCGCCATCGCGTCGCGTTCCACGGCTTTGAGATACTGCCCCTCGTTGAAAAGGGTCATATCCATGCCGGGCGCTTCGGCGCTCCACAGGCGCAGCACGCTCACGCCCTTGCCGTCTTTACCGGCAACGAACATATCGTGCGGGATTGCCCATATCGTATCGGCATCCTTGATCTCCACCGAATGATGGCCTTCGTTCCAGCTGTCCTCCACCCTTCCGCCGAAGGAAACGGGCATGGCGCTCTCGTCACGGCGGGTAAGCCATACGTCGCCTCCCGGAAGCCAGAAATCGGGCAGCTCGGTCTGCCAGCCGTCCACAAGCTTCTGCTTGAAGATGCCGTACTCATAGAGGATCGAATAACCTCTCGCGGGGTAGCCCTGCGTTGCGAGGCCGTCGAGATAGCAGGCGGCAAGCCTGCCGAGACCACCGTTGCCGAGGCCCGCGTCCGGCTCACATTCATAGAGCTTTTCAAGGCTGACGTCGTACTTTTTCAGCACTTTTTCAAAGACCTCGGTAAGGCCTAAATTATACAGATTGTTTTTCAGCGATCTGCCCATAAGGAATTCCATCGACAGATAATATATACGTTTCGTGCCCGCCTCGGATACTCGTTCGTTGAAATCCGAACGTCCCTTAGCCATCAGCTCCTTGAGAAGCATGGCTATGGCACGGTAAAACTGCTCGTAAGTGGCTGTCTGGGCGCTCACGCCGAAGAAGTGCAGGAGTTTTCCCTCCAGCATTTCTTTTGCTTGCGCCTGAGAAAGTGAGAAATTCATACAAATCCTCCAAAAATATTTTTTGAAGAGGGGATTTTTCATCCCTCATTTGTGTATTTTACACTATTATTGCCACAATTACAAGTAGTAACGGCAAATCATTTGAAACAGGAATTATATTTCTTTGCCCATGCCTTCAGCGCCTTGGAATCGTATTTGGAAGGCATCATTTTCGTGACTGCGACAACGGAAGCGAGCTGTCCGCCCGTTCCGAGGATTATTTTAAGCAGTTTTTTGTCTTTTATGATACCGCTTGCCTTTGCTTTGAGCGAAGCGAGATTGAAGCCGTCGAGGAAGCCGGACATATCGGTGAAATCCGCGCCCATGGTGATATCGTCGTCGTTGATCATGCCGGAGGAGAAGAGATATTCCACATCCGCCTCGGTGATCTTGGTGAGCATAAGCTTCACGCAGGCGATGGGAGCAAGTCCCGCACCGAGCTGTTTAAAGAAGTTCTTCTGATAGGTATAGAGCGTTTCGGCGGAAAATTCGCGGTTTTTGTCTTCCGCCACGGCGTCGGCAAGGATGCGGGCGGCTTTGAGGCTGTTGGCGATGCCCGAGCCGATGAGCGGCACGGTCATAAAGGCGGCGTCGCCGATGGCGGCATAGCCGTCGCAGGTCATGATCGCGTTCGCCTGACGAACGGGGATCGTGACGAACTGACCGCCTCTCACGATCTTTTCGCCGAGCGCCGGATATTTTTCACGCAGAGAAGCGAGCGTATCCTCCACCACGTCCTCGCCGAAGGGTTCGAAACGGCCGATCAGCACGTCGGTGTGTTTCTCTTCGATCGCCACCCAGCTGATGCCGAGCACGCCCTTGTAGAAGAGCATGATATTGTAATCGTCGTCGGGAATATCGGCGGTGCGCTCGAAAAAGGCGCGGTAAACGTAGAATTTGTCCATTTTGCCGAGCTCTTTGGTCATGCCGAGATAATCGGGCATGTTTCTGCGGATCGGAGAATCCGCACCGCAGGCGTCGATGACAAGATCGGCATACTCATTTCCTTTATCGGTCTTTATGCCGATCACGCGGTTGCCGAGCATAAGAGGTTCGAGAGCCTTGACGCCGAATTCGAACTTCACGCCGTTTTCCTCGGCGTAACGGATAAGATAATCGTAAATAACGGTGCGTTCCATCTGGATCTCAAGCTGATCCTCGGGAACGTGCTGTTTGAGCCCATACTGCAGCGAGGGGCTATAGAAGGTCATATTATGTTTGAGACGGAAATCCTTCTCGTCGGGCAATCCGAGGCCGATGGCAGTGAAGCCCTTGCGGTCGAAAATATCCGTCCAGTCGTAGCCCATGTTATTTCTTTCGTGCGCTTCGAATACCGTGACCTCGAAGCCATGCTTCGCCAAAAGCGCCGCCGCGGCGATGCCGCCGTGTCCGCCGCCCGCAACAATGATCCTGTTTCCCATAAAAATATCCTCCCTTTTTTGCTAAATATTATATCTAATATATCCCTTTCCGTGCACTTTGTCAAACAAGAAAAAAGACACGCAAAAAAAATGCGTGTCTCCTTGCTGTTTCCGAATATCCTTATGCCATGAGTACGGCGGCGAGATCGGCGGCTCTCTTTTCCACGGCGGGAAGAGCGTCCTCTCTTACCACCTTAACGGCGGTTTTGATGATGTTCATGCTGCCGGCGAAAGCGTCTCTGAAAGCATCCTTCGTCACAGTGTCGATGCCTTTCCACGCCTTTACCGCGCCCACGATGGAGGAGGGGGCGTTTTTGGCAAAGTCGAGCAGACATTTCTGTCCGGTGCCGTCCACGACCGCGCAGAGCACCTTTTCGATCACTTTGCTCTGCTCGTCCGTAGCTCTCAGAATGATATTCATAAGGCTCAGATCCGTCACCTTACCGAGAAGTGTAAGATCGTCTTTTCGGATGAAATCCGTGCCCTCGATCTGCCACGTGGCGATATCGTGCTGCATCGGGCCTAAAAGACGGCTGCTCTTGACGACCGTATAATCGTCGTCGTGCGCAAGAAGTACGCCTACGAGGGAGGAATTGGGAATGTAGTGCTTATATTTGGGAAGAAGCTCTTTGTATTCCTTGCTGTTGATATAGTCGAAGCTGTGGAAGCCGGGACCGTCGTTGTTGTAGATCGCCTGCAGACGGGATTTGGCCTTTTCTCCGCAGTACAGCGCGCCGTATAAAGCGACATTGCCGCCCTTGGAATGACCGCATATAATGATATCTCCGTCGAATTTGTCGGCTACCTCGTTGATGTAGTCAACGGCGAGCTGATGGGAGGGAATACCCTTTTTGGTGTAGATATCGAGGTCCTCGATCCAGCCGGCGAAGGTATCGTCGGTGCCTCTGAACACGATCACGACCTTGCCGTCGGGCAGAAGGAGCGTCATCGCGTTGAACTGAATGGCGGGAGACTCCTGGAATACCTCTTTTGCGTAGGCAACCTTTATTTCGCTGTAACGCTTCGAGTGCGCCATTTCCATCATTTCCACACTGATGCCCTTGAGCAGAACGAGTCCTACCGCCACGTGCTTATTGCCGTTCAATGCGTACATTTTTTCGCATACCTCGGTGAAGCTCACGGGCTCGTCATCGATGCCGTTGGGCGCCGCTTTTTCCAGCGGCATATAAAACATGCCGCACAGAGCCGCGTTGTCTGCCTCGCAGAACGGAAGCTCCGTAAAGGACTTATCGCCGTATTTTTTTACGAATTCAAGTGCGCCTGCCATAAATTTTCCCCCTCTTAAAATATATAATAAATTTAACACAAGAATGACAAAACGTCAATATTTAAATCGGAATTCGTGGGTATTATGTCCGTAAAACGAAAATCGATGGATCTGTTCGCATTTTACATACAGTAAAAAAAACGCAGGAGCCTTCTCCTGCGTGGTCCGCTGTAAGTCTGTTTTGTTGCCGGATCAAAACTGTATTTCTTCTCCCGTTTTTACGTTCTCGACCGTTGTGGGCTCCGTCGTTGGAGGCTCGGTCTCGGGAGGCAGGGTAGCGACGACCTCGCGAGTGGGAGGCGCATCGTATACGAATTCCACGATGATCTTTGTGCAGGAGCTGAGCGCCAGCATCATGAGAGCGCAGAGTATCAGCGCAATGATCTTTCTTTTCATTTTCATTTCCCCTTTTTGTTTTAATAGCAAGAACAGCCGTCTTCGGTGCGCGGAACTTCGATCCCGTTCTTTTTGCACCAGTCGGCAGCGGCTCTTTTCGCCGCGGTGACGACCATCGAGGCGCAGTAGAGCTTGTTTCGCGGCAGGTCTGTTTCGATGTTGTAGAAGACCGCGTTCGCGTTCATCTGAAAAATATCCGTTACGGGCTTTTCTTTTATGACCGCGCACAGCGTTTCGGCGCAGGCGGTAAGATATTCGTCGGGCGAGCACGAAAACAAAGCGTCGGTGATTTCTCCGGCGGACACCGTGATCGAGATCGCCGCTTCCTCGTCGGCGTCAAGCGGCTTCACGAGCCCCCGACCCGTATTTTTTTCGTCAGCCATATCACACGTTGAAACGGAAGAGGACGATATCGCCGTCCTGCATCACGTAGTCCTTTCCCTCACTGCGTACGAGACCTTTTTCCTTGGCTGCCGCCATGGAACCCTGCTCCATGAGCACGTCGAAGGAGATCGTTTCCGCGCGGATGAAACCGCGCTCGATATCGGAATGGATCTTGCCCGCCGCCTGCGGGGCCTTGGTGCCTTTTTTGATCGTCCAGGCTCTGCACTCGTCCTTGCCGGAGGTGAGGAAGCTCATGAGTCCCAGCAGGTCGTAGCTTTTCTGGATAAGAGTGTCGAGTCCGCCCTGCTCGATGCCGAGCTCGGCTAAGAACATTTCCTTTTCCTCGGCGGAAAGCTCCGCGATCTGCGCTTCTAATTCGGCGCATATCGGCAGTACCTCGCTGCCCTCGGCTGCCGCGATCTCTTTTACGGCGGAGAAGTATTTATTGGTGTTTATGTCGCCCGCGAAATCGTCCTCGCTCATGTTGCAGGCGTAAATGACGGGCTTGGAGGACAGAAGCGATACGCTCGCCATGAGTTCTCTTTCCTCGTCGGTCATTTCCACTGCTCTTGCGCTTACGCCGTTGTTGAGTTCGTCCATCAAACGGTTGAAGAAAGCAACGTCGGAAGCAAGGGTCTTGTCGCCCTTCATTGCCTTGGTGTCGCGGTCGATGCGGCGCTGCAGGATCTCGGTGTCGGAAAGGATCAGCTCTAAATTGATGGTCTCGATATCTCTGGCGGGATCCACCGATCCGTCCACGTGCATGATATCGTCGTTCTCAAAGCAGCGAACGACGTGGATGATGGCGTCTACTTCGCGGATGTGCGAAAGAAATTTATTGCCGAGTCCTTCGCCTTTGGACGCGCCCTTGACGAGACCCGCTATGTCTACGAATTCAATGGTCGCGGGGGTGGTCTTGTCGGGATTGTACATCGCCGAAAGCGCCCATAAACGCTTGTCCGGTACGGCTACCACGCCCACGTTCGGTTCGATGGTGCAGAAGGCGTAGTTCGCCGCCTGCGCGCCCGCGTTCGTAAGTGCGTTGAAAAGTGTGCTCTTGCCTACGTTCGGTAAGCCTACGATACCTAATTTCATATATCATACCCCATACCGCGAAAAACCCCGTGATACAGGGCTTTTCGCGCCTTTCATTAATACTTGTTTTAGCGTTTTACGCCATTTTTACGCCATTTTCGCATGGAGTTATGCGCAGATATCCGCATTTTCCGCTTCAAAACGCTTTACAGCCGCCAGCATCGCATCGTCTGTATTGTGTACATACCTGTCCATCGTGGTCTTTATAGAGGAATGTCCTAAAAGTCCCTGCAGGACCTTCGGAGGCATTCCGCTTTCGATGGCCCTTGTGGCGTAGGTATGGCGCAGCGCGTGCATACTGAACTGCCGGATCCCCGCTTCCTTGCACAGCTTATAAAGATGCGTATCGTAAGAGCTGTTCTTTGCCGGTCGGCCGGTGCGGAAATTGATAAAAACAAGTTCCCGCATGGCAAA
Source organism: Acutalibacteraceae bacterium (assembly GCA_045616815.1). Classification (GTDB taxonomy): domain Bacteria; phylum Bacillota; class Clostridia; order Oscillospirales; family Acutalibacteraceae; genus RUG806. The sequence goes on along the minus strand of JAZLHN010000062.1, from coordinate 831 downwards.
TTTCTTTTTCAGACCGGTGCGGCGATCCATATATTCAAGGACCGTTGAGAGCTCTTCATCTTCCTTGCGGACGAAACGGGCGTCATAGTGTTTTTTCAGGATATCATACGCTTTGTTTGTCAGCGGGATGGTTCTGTAGCTGCTTGCCGATTTCGGCGGACCCGCGCGCCATATTTTCGTGCTGTGACGGTATTCCAGCGTTTTGTTTACGGTCAGAGTTCTTTTTTCAAAGTCAATCGCGTCAAACGTCAGTCCGATAAGCTCTCCGGTGCGAAGCCCCGTTTCAAGTATGAGTGCGTACTGATCATAGTTGTGCGAGTCTTTTGCTGCGTCAAGAAACCGGCGCTGTTCATCCCTCGTCAGAAACCGGATATCATTTACGGTTTTGACCGGCTTTGTGAACTGAACTCCGTCCATGGGATGCCTCAGTAAAACCTGATTCATGATCGCGCTCTTAAAAAAGGTGCCCATTGTAATGAAGGTCTGACGAATAGTGGAGCCTGCATAAGACTTTTCCATTCTGTTGAGTACCGTTTTACAGTGCAGCGGTTTTACATCGGCGAGCTTCATTTTTCCAATGACCGGTTGAATGTTTTGCTTATACCGTTCGGAATAATTGCGGCGGGTGTTCGGCGCGAGATCGCATACGATATTTTCCATCCAGAAGTTAAACCATTCGTCAACGGTCATATCGTAATCAACACAGAACTCACCGTGTTTGTCTGCGTGTTTTGCGTCATCGAGCCAGTTTCTTGCTTCGGGAAGTGTATCGAAATAATTTTCGACCCGCTTTCCGGATGCGGTAACGAATCTTGCGGAGAAACGACCGTC
>JAZLHN010000061.1:0-3849 GCA_045616815.1 Acutalibacteraceae bacterium | reverse complement strand
AGTTTGTCCGTAGTATAAAATACAATAAATAATTGTTTTTTTGTATCCAAGTTGTTTTAAGGGGTGTTTTCAGGCTTTTGCTTTTGAAAAATCCCTTATTTTGTTTGGTTTTATACGATCTTCGCTTTTTTTACATCCCCTGCCATTTATCGTTCCGAAAAATTGTTTTACCCCAATTTTTCCGCGACGAGCTTCTGTATCCTTTCGTCCCTCACGCCGCCGGAGTGGGCGAGACCTTCAAACAGATAGGTGGTGTCGGGGAACAGGACGTCCGAAGTATCGGGCGTGCCGCCGAATTCGACCTTCGCGCCGAGAGAGGAAGAGGGAAGCGGGAGAATGCCGTCGGTGGAGAGCTCCTGCGAAGCGGAAAGCGGCATGATGTGCAGGCCGTAGCCCGCCGCGACGTGGATCTCCACGCCTTTTTCTTTTTGTGACGAAAGGATAGTTCTTACGTTTTTCTGCGCCTCGTAAAAACGGTCGGTCATTTTGCGCAGCTCTCTGTGCGCTTCGTCGGCTATGAATTTATCCGCTAAGGTTTCATATTGCTCCGTGGGCATCAGCGCCCACATGCCGGGGCTGTTCAGAAAAACGGTGTCTCTCACCGCATCGAGGGAGCAGTAAAGAAGCCCGTAACGCACGTCCCACGTGGTAAAGGCGAGAGCGCGTTTGAATGCTTTCACGGTGTCGCTGTTGGAGATGAAGCCCAAAAGGGAATATCCCTCGTTTCTGTCGACATGGCCGTCCATGATGTCCGCCTGCAAAACGGAGCCCTCCAAAGCGCAGTTAAGGAAAAACACCTTTTTTATGTCGTTTTTGCCGCCGAAGCGGTCAAAGTACGCGGTGACGACGGCGCCGCCCATGCTGAACGCGAGCAGCGATACCTTTTCACTGCCGGTCTCGGTTTTTACGTCCGCGATAAAGGCGTCGAGCTTTTCCGCCGTTTCATAGGGGGAAGCAAAAGCGTTGAAGGCGAAGAAGTAAATATTGTCGGCGCGCATCTTTTTTTCGAGCTCGTTGATCGGCACGAGCTTGTGAACGTAGCCGTTCACCTTCTCCGGCATCCGCGAAAGCGGCTCTTTGGTTTCCATCGCGCGCAGATCGTGGATGAGTGTACCGTCGGAGCGGTAGGAAAACGGCCCGAACGCCTCGTTGTACATGGCGTAAGCCGTATCGGTGAAACCCTTGTCTTTGCGGCAGACAACGGTCTTGAGATACGGTTTAATGATTTTTTTCGCCATTTCCTTCACGTCGAATTTCAGCGGCCAGACCTGTTTTGCAAATTCGCCGTTTTCGTAGGTCGCCGCCTTGGACTGACCGAAGCCGGGAAGAATGATGACGGGGGTACGTTCAACGTCGGGCATGGAAAACACCTCAATAAAAAAATCGGAGATCGGAGATCGGAAGTCGGAGATCATTCATGTTTGCCGCGATATCCGCGCATCCGTCTTTATCGTATCCATCATAATACAATTATCGGCGAAATGCAAACGTAATCTATTCCGATTCCCGATTTCCGACCTCCGATCTGATCTTTACGGTTCGTTCACGGTGCCGGTGAAGAGAAGGGAGCCGTCGGAGCCGGTGACGGCGAAGACGAACGGTCGGTCGACGATGAAATCCACCTCGTCGGTGGGCATCGCGGCGCCGCAGTACTCCATCACGGTGAGTGCGCCCGCGGTGATGCCCTTTTCGTCGATGGCGACCCTTGCGCAATGCTGCACCTTATTGAGGAAGACGCCCGAGGCGGCGGGAGCGGTGGGGGTGAAGTCGGAGACTTCGCCGTTGAAAATGTCGGTGACGCCGAGTGTCTGCAAGCCTTCTTTTAAGTCGGCGTCGGAGGAGACGTCGAACTTCGGCACCTTCATTTTGACGTAGCACCACGCCTTCTGCGCCCAGGAGAACGGGTCTTCTATGAAGCGGTAGAAGTCGTCGCCGGAGAGCACGTCGGAGACGGTCTTGTCCTCGTCGGGGAGGATGAACCACAGATAACCGCCGTTTTCGATCTGTACCTGCTTCGCGGCGAAGTCGTCGGCGTAATAATAGTCGGTCTGTTCGTTCCTGAGCATGAATTCGAGCTCGCGGTCGCCGGAGGGGGCGTGGAAAACGCGGGTCTCGTTGTTCGAGCCGAATTCCGGCTGCCATTTCGCGCTTAAATAGAGCGTGGAAACGAGGGTAAGCAGCGTTTCGGGCGACATTTCGATATCCTGTACGCTGTCTTTTAAGAGATCGCCGGTGGCGAAGTTCAGCCAGTTTTGAAGCGCCTTGTTATATTCCTCCGAGCCGGGCTTGCCGGTGAAGGAATAGGCTTTATAGATATCCGCGAGGGTGTGCATGGTGGTTTCGTTGAATTTTATGCTTTCGTTGAGCCAGATCGAGTTGGCGGGCAGGCAGATATACATGCCGTCGTCGCAGTAGGTCTTGGTGAACAGGTTTTGCGCATCCTGCCGCAGGGTCTCGATGTCCTGTACGCCTAAAAGGTCGAGGATCTGCGCCCGGGTATTGCCGTCGGTGAGCTCGGCGCTCATGGCGAGGGCGAGATAGACGTTCAGCGGAGAATACACGGTATTTTTTCCGGCGTTTTTGAGCACGAATTCCTTTACGCTCTTTTCGGTGAACGCGGAAAGCCCCTCACGGTAGGAGTCGGGCGTATGGTTCCTTTGCGTCTGCGCGTTTCTCCATTGGTCGCATACCGTTTGGAATCCGTCCGAATCGAAGACGCCGCCTTCGCCGATAAAATCGTCTTCGCACGGGTACTCGGCGAATTCGGGATATTCCGGCGCGGCGATATTACAGTTTAAGAAATCGGCTTCGGCTGCCGGTGTCGCGAGAGTGGGAGCCTCGGAAACGTCGCCGTCCGGCGGGAGGGTACCGGGGCCTCCGTTGACACCGTGGGGAATGATGAAGCGGTAAACGCCGAACGCCGCGCCCGCTAAAACGACAATGCAGGCTGCCGCCGCAAGGAAACGTTTTCTGCCGCTCTTTTTCTTCACGACGGGCATATCGGCGGCGGTGATATATTTGTCGGCGATATCGCCGAAGGTATCGAGAGTGTTTTTCATGCCGTGATCCCTTCCTTTATGAGATAGTCTTTCATTTTTTTGCGTGTGCGGAAAAGAGAGGTCTTCACCCTGCTTTCACCCATGCCGTAAAAAGCGGCGATATCCTTTACGGAGTCCGAAAACCAGTAGCGGCGGACGAAAATATTCCGTTCCGTCGTTTCCAGCGTATCAAGGAAACGCTCGAAAACGTCTTTGAGCGCTATTTCGGAAGCGACGTCCGTGTCGCCGGGGAATATTTCGAGCCATTCTTCGCCGATCTTTACGAATTCGCCGCCGCGCTTTTTCGCGCCTTCTTTTTCGGCGCGGTTGATCGAAGCGTTGCGCGCGATCCGGCAGGCGTAGGCTTTGAGGCTCTGCGGCCGCTCGGGCGGGATATTGTCCCAGAGGCGGGAGAGTACGTCGTTCAGCGTTTCCTGCGCGTCCTCGTCGTTTCCGAGGATATTCCGGGCGATGCGAAGGCAGAGCTTCCCGTATTTTTCTGTGGTGTGCTTCAGAGCGGTCTCAGAGCGCTCGAAGAACAATTCGATGATCTCGGTGTCATCCAAGGCAAAATCTCCTTTCCGTATAAAAACTAAAAGGCCTTTCACACGATAAGACAGAAAAGGGAAGGGGAAGGTTAGGGGAAATGGCATTTTAGCGGGCGAAGCCGGCAGTTTTCAGTTTTTAGTTTACAGTTTTCAGTCATGGAATGATTATACTGAAACAGGAAAAACTGTTTATCCGGGTGTAAAATCATCGTATTAAAACGAAATATCAGTATTTTTTCTGAAAACTGAATACTTAAAACTGA
>JAZLHN010000060.1:0-6466 GCA_045616815.1 Acutalibacteraceae bacterium | reverse complement strand
CTCATGCTTGAAATGGGACAGCCCATGCACGCTTTCGACGCGAGAAAAGTGGAAAATATCCGCGTACAGCGTTTTGACAAGCCTTTCAAATTCAAGACGCTCGACAGCATAGAAAGAGACATCGACGAAAACACCCTCATGATCTGCAACGGCGACACTCCCGTTGCCATCGCGGGCATCATGGGCGGTCTCGATTCCGAGATCGTGGACGATACGACCACCCTTACGCTCGAATCCGCTAACTTCGACGCGGTGTCCATAAGAAAGTCCTCTGTACGCCTCGCGCACAGAACGGACGCTTCCGCAAGATACGAGAAATGCCTCGATCCCGAAATGACGAAGACCGCCGTGGGACGTTTTCTGAAGCTCCTCAAAGATATCGACCCCGATATCAAGGTAGTTTCTTCGTTCACCGACGTTTATAAAAAGCATTACGCACCCGTAGTGCTCGACTTCGATAAAAAGTTCGTTGACCGCTACACCGGCATCGAGATCAGCAACGAGCGCATTGTGAAGACGCTCACCGACCTCGGCTTTGAGGTCACGAATACCGGAGACGATTTTTCCGTAAAGGTCCCCTCGTGGAGAGCCACCAAGGACGTTACGATCAAAGCGGACATCATCGAAGAGATCACGAGGATTTACGGCTATGACAATTTCGCCGTGAACACCGCGCTCGCTCCCCTGTATCCGATCGCTCCCGAAGCGGAAAAGACCGTAGAGGACAAGATCAAGGACCTGCTCGTTCACGATTTCAGACTGCACGAAGTACATTCCTATATCTGGGCTTATTACGACGAATATAACGCGCTCGGCATCGAGGTCGAGAATAACGTAAAGCTCGTGAACGCCACGAACCCCAACATCGAGACGCTCAGGAACTCCATGATCCCCACCCAGCTCTGCCAGGTGAATTACAACACGCAGTTCGCGCCCGAATTCGGTATTTTCGAGATCGGCAGAGTCGTGAAGGGGCTCAAAGACAACGGTCTTTGCGACGAGCACAAGAACCTTGCGATCACGCTCTTCAGCAAGGTCGATAACGTGGAAAAGCTGTATTACAGGCTCCGGGATATGCTCTGTACCCTCGGCATGAGCATCAAGCACGCCGAGCTTACCTTCTCCCCCAAGGCGGCGGAGCATAAATGGCAGCATCCGAAAAACCTCAACGCGGTATTCTGCGGCGACAGAGAGATCGGCGAGATCGGTCTCATCTATCCGACGGTCTCCAAGGAGATCGACAAGAAAGCCGCCATCGTTTACGCCGAGATCGACGTGAAGGAATTCGCGAAGGCCGACTTTACGAACATCAAGTACAGCGAGGTAAGCAAATTCCCCGAGATGAGCATCGACCTGAACTTCATATCCGATACCTTCCTGCCCATAAGAGAAGCGATCGCCGCTCTTGGCTGTGATCTGATAAAGAAGGTAAGCGTGATCGACACCTACACCGACGAAAACGGCAAGTCGATCACCACACGTCTCATCTTCTCGCATCCCGAACGTACGCTCACCGGCGAAGAGGTCAAGGAAAAAACCGACGCTCTCATCGCATTGCTCGCCGAAAAGAACATATTCCTCAAGCAGTGACCGTTTCGTGATATTTTCCGTAAGAGACTGTTTTTGCAGTCTCTTACATTTTTATGCGATTATTTTTAAATCCCTCTTGTATTTTTAAATCAAGTTGTATATAATATAAAACTAAGAAAGTATTATTTTCAGAAGTATTGTTTTCCGGAGGTGTTCTTTATGAGCGAAACGAAAAAATTCATGATCGGCGACAAAAACGAGGAGGAGATCAAAAGGATCGTTCTTCTCACCTACAACGCTCTGAAAGAAAAAGGCTATAATCCCATCAGCCAGATCGTCGGATATATCCTTTCGGAAGATCCTACTTACATCACGACTCACAACAACGCGAGAAATCTTATCCGGCGCGTAGATCGTTTCGAGCTTCTCCAGATCCTTCTGAAGGAGTACGTAAGTTCGGAAGGCTGATCTTTCAGCGCGCAGATCAACAAAGACAGGAAGGTGCATACCAATGGCAGATGAATTTCTTACTTACAAGGGCTATCCCCTTGTGAGAAACGGCAAGACGATATATTTCGGCAACAGCTACGATCCCTTCATCATCATGATGCAGATCGCAACGACGAGAGAAGTAAACGGCAAAGAGATCGCCGACAAGATCCTCGTGCAGCTGCTCAATACCGATCCGGACGTAAGACCGAGAGAACGGATCGTAAAGAAGAGCGAGAAAAAGGGCATGTATGCCGCAATGGATATCGCCGTGATATGGCTGCAGAGAGCCAACGCCGCAAAATAACGTATCCCGAAAAAAAAGACCGCAGCACGCGGTCTTTTTATTATTATATTATCCTTTTTTCTATTGACGGATATCCGCAGAAAGTGGTAATATTATCTAAATATATTTATTCGGAGTGAGTTCTCATGCGAAAAGTCGGCGTGAACGTCAGTAAGAATATTATTTACGGAGTGGAGGCTTTTACCGATTGCATCGCGGCGGCGGGCTTTGAATCCGTTTTCACCGTAGGAAACGACCGGGAATTTACAGACCGCATCAGTAAGAAGTGTCAGCAAACGGGCATGCTTTACGAAATGATCCATGCGCCGTGGACGAACATAAACGATCTTTGGTACGAGACGCCGCGTTCAAGAGATGTGCTCAACGAGTTCTTTACGTCCGTCGATCTCGCCGCCGACCACGGCGTCCCGATGATCGTGGCGCATATCAGCTCCAAAGAGGACTGCCCGCACGTAACCGACGCGGGACTGAAAAATTTTGATGAATTCGCCAACTACGCCGCAAAGAAAAACGTTATCATCGCGGTGGAAAATCAGCGCAAACTCGGCAATATCGCAACGATCCTCGAGGTATACGGAAAAGACTCGAACGTACAGTTCTGTTGGGACGTGGGACATGAAAAATGCTTCGCTCACGGCAAGGAATATATGCCGCTTTTCGCCGATCGGTGCGTTATGACGCATATCCACGACAACAACTGCCGCTACAACGGCGACGATCATCTCATTCCTTACGACGGTCTTATCGATTTCCGTCACACCGCCGACCTCATCCACGACGCGGACTATCAGGGAACGCTGATGCTCGAAATAGACCATCCGAACGAAAGCAGCGAAAAGTACAGAGAGTTAAGCCTCGAACAGTACGTTTCCAAGGCGTATGCCGCTATTAACCGCATACGCATATTAGCAGATTATTAACAGAGGAGATACATGAAAATGATCACATTAAGACCAAAAGAAGAATGCGCTTTCGATATGATCGCCCTCGGGGAGATCATGCTCCGTCTCGATCCGGGTGATATGCGCGTGCGCAACGCCCGTACCTTCCGCGTATGGGAAGGCGGCGGAGAATATAACGTGGCAAGAGGACTTCGCCGCTGTTTCGGCCTGAAGACCTCCGTCGTGACCGCCTTCGCGGACAACGACGTGGGCAGACTTTGCGAAGACTTCATCATGCAGGGCGGCGTGGACACCTCGCTTATCAAGTGGGTCCCCTACGACGGCATCGGCAGAACGGTAAGAAACGGTCTGAACTTCACCGAAAGAGGCTTCGGCATCCGCGGCGCGAGCGGCGTTTCGGACAGAGGCAACACCGCCGTTTCACAGCTTAAACCCGGCGATATCGACTGGGACTATATTTTCGGTACGCTCGGCGTTCGCTGGCTCCACACCGGCGGCATTTTCGCGGCGCTCTCCGAAACCACGGCCGAGGTCGTGATCGAAGCCGTCAAGGCGGCCAAGAAATACGGCACGATCGTTTCCTACGACTTAAACTACCGTCCTTCCCTCTGGAAGAGCATCGGCGGGCAGGAAAAAGCGCAGGAGGTCAACAAAAAGATCGCTCCCTACGTGGACGTCATGATCGGCAACGAAGAGGACTTCACCGCCTGCCTCGGCTTTGAGGTAGAGGGCAACGACGCGAACCTCAAGGAGCTCAATCTCGACGGTTACGTAAAAATGCTCGGAGAAGTCACGAAGACGTATCCGAATTTCAAGGTCATCGCAACGACACTTCGTACCGTACGCACCGCGACCGTGAACGACTGGTCGGCGATGGTGTACGCAAACGGCAAAGTGACCAAGGGCATGGAGTTGCCCGGACTTGAGATCTACGACCGTGTGGGCGGCGGCGATTCCTTCGCTTCCGGTCTTATCTACGGTCTCATGACCTACGACGATCCCGAAAAAGCGGTCAATTACGGCATCGCTCACGGCGCGCTTGCGATGACGACTCCCGGCGACACCTCCACGGCCGTACTCAAGGAAGTGGAAAACATCGTCAAGGGCGGCAGCGCGAGAGTAAACAGGTGATTTAGTTTTAAGTTTTAAGTTTTAAGTTTTACAGTTTGAAAATTTACGGAAATATTAAAAAGGAGATGCAAACCGAATGAAAATGACGTTCCGCTGGTACGGTCTCAACGACTGTATCTCTCTGCAGACGATACGGCAGATCCCCGGCATGACCGGCGTTGTGACCGCGGTGTACGATACTCCCGTAGGTTCCGTCTGGAGCCGGGAAACCATTCAGCAGCTCAAAAAGGCCTGCGAGGAAAACGGCCTCGAAATGGAAGTCATTGAATCCGTGCCCGTGCATGAGGACATCAAGCTCGGCAGAGGCAAAAGAGACGAATATATAGATAATTACTGCGAAAATATCCGGCGGCTCGCCGAGGCGGGAGTGAAATGTATCTGCTATAATTTCATGCCCGTTTTCGACTGGCTGAGAACAAATCTGCACACACTCGCCGAGGACGGTTCAAATTCCCTCTCCTACAATCATGAGGAGATCATGAGCCTCGATCCGAAGCATCTTTCCCTGCCCGGCTGGGACGAGAGCTACACTGCCGAGGAGTTGAACGGTCTGCTTGAAAGCTATGAGGGCATGACCCATGAGCAGCTCTTTGACAACCTCGTTTATTTTCTCAAAAAGATCATCCCCGTGTGCAATGAGGTGGGAATGAACATGGCCATCCATCCGGACGATCCGCCATGGGACGTTTTCGGACTTCCCCGCATCATTTCCAACGAAGCCGACTACGAGCGTCTTTTTGCCGCCGTGCCCGACAACACGAACGGCATCACGTTCTGCACGGGCTCTCTCGGTGCGGACAGAAATAACGATCTTGTTAAAATGGCGTATGAATACTCCAAACGCGGCAAGATCCATTTCGCGCACATAAGAAATATCCGGTATTCCAACGAGCTGGATTTCCGTGAGGTGGGACATAAGACCGAATGCGGCAGTCTCGACATCTACGGCATCGTTAAAGCGCTCGTCAAGGGCGGTTTCAACGAATACGTCCGTCCCGATCACGGCAGGAATATATGGGGCGAGGATTCCAAACCCGGATACGGTTTATACGACAGAGCGCTGGGCGCCTGCTATCTCAACGGTCTGTTTGAAGCAATAGAAAAAGGAGAAAAAGAAGAATGAACGTACCTTTCAGAGTAGACCTTTCCGATAAAGTGGTAGCTCTTACCGGCGCGGGCGGCGCCATCATCAGCGTATTTTCCAAGGCGCTCGCCGAATGCGGCGCAAAGGTAGCCCTGCTCGACATCAACCTCGAAGCGGCTCAGGCCGTTGCCGATGAGATCGGCGAAAACGCGATCGCCATCCGGACCAACGCGCTCGACACCACCTCTCTCGAAGCTGCGAAGAAGATCATCAACGACAAGTGGGGCAAGGTGAATTTCCTTGTCAACGGCGCGGGCGGCAACAACCCGAAGGCCACCACCGACAACGAATATATGACCAAGGACATCGGCGACGAGGTAAAGACCTTCTTCAAGATCGACGAAGCGGGACTGCGTTTTGTATTCGACCTCAACATCACCTCCGCTTTCCTTACCACGCAGGTATTCGCGAAGGATATGCTGGAGACCGGCGGCAACATCATCAACCTTTCCTCGATGAACGCCTTCCATCCGCTCACCAAGATCCCGGCGTATTCCGCTGCGAAAGCGGGCATTTCCAACTTCACCGAATGGCTCGCGGTGCATTTCGCTCCGATGAACATCCGCTGCAACGCCATCGCTCCCGGCTTCTTCGTAGGCAAGCAGAATAAGGGGCTTCTGTTCAATCCCGACGGCTCCCCCACCGCGAGAACGGGCAAGATCCTTGCCGGCACGCCCATGGGACGCTTCGGCGACGTAAGCGAGCTTATAGGTTCCTTACTGTTCCTTGCGGACGATAACGCCTCCGGCTTCATCACGGGTATCGTGATCCCCGTGGACGGCGGCTTCAACGCATATTCGGGTGTATAAGAGGGTATAGAAATGGAAGTAAAAGAATTTATCAAGCAGTATAAAGTAGTTCCGGTCGTTGTGTTCAATTCCATCGACGAAGTACGTCCGAAGCTCAAAGCCATGGTCGAGGGCGGTCTTCCCATCGCAGAGATCACCTACCGTACCGCGTGCG
>JAZLHN010000059.1:0-2565 GCA_045616815.1 Acutalibacteraceae bacterium | reverse complement strand
CGTGAAACATCGGCGCTCACCACGGGCTGCCGCCTTGCCGATCTGATAAGAAGACCCCAGCTCGACTACGAGGCTCTGAAGCCCTTTGATACCACCCGTCCCGACCTGCCTTACGAGGTATTCGAGCAGGTGGAGATCGACCTCAAATACGAGGGCTACATAAAACGCCAGTACGCGCAGATCGCGGATATGCACCGTTTGGAGGTCAAGCTCATCCCCGACGACATAGATTATCACGACGTCATCAATCTGCGGCTCGAAGCGGTGGAAAAGCTTTCCAAAATTCGTCCGCGCAGCATCGGGCAGGCGAGCCGCATCAGCGGCGTGAGCCCCGCCGATATTTCGGTGCTGCTGATCTATCTGTCGAAAACGAAGTAACGAGGTAAAAGCATGACGATATCCAAAGAACTCTTTTTTGAAGCCTGCGGAAAAATGTCGGTCCCCGTCGACGACGCGATATTCGATAAGTTCGATACTTACGCGCGTCTGCTGATCGAATGGAACGAAAAGGTCAATCTGACGGCGATCACCGCGCCCGACGAAATACTCATCAAGCATTTTATTGATTCGGTATATCTGTTAAAGTATGTAGATATAAAAGAAAACGGTACGCTCTGCGACGTGGGCACCGGCGCAGGCTTCCCCGGCGCGGTCGTTTCGATCCTGCGTCCCGACGTGAAAGTGACGCTGATGGACTCCATCGGAAAGAAGCTGCAATTCGTGGACTGTGTGGTGAAAACGCTCGGGCTCAACGCCGAGGTCGTGAACATGCGCGCCGAGGACGCGGGCAGAAAACCGGAATTCCGCGAAAAATTCGACGTCGTGACCGCACGCGCTGTTTCGCAGCTCAACAAGCTTTCGGAATACTGCGTCCCGCTCGTGAAGGTCGGGGGAGTGTTCGCGCCGCTCAAGGCCGTCCTTTCCAAGGAGGAAGCGCAGACGGGCTTCGGTGCGGCAAAGAATCTCGGAGCACAGCTTATAAAGAAAGATATCTATTCTCTGCCGGATGAGAGCGAACGGGAGATCGTGATTTTTGAAAAAGTTTCGCCCACGTCCGCGAAATATCCGAGAAACTCGGCGCAGATAGCCAAGAAACCGCTGTAAAAAGCCGAAAAAAACATAAAACGACAGACAAACAAAACTAAAAAACGCAGAATAAAAGTGGTATGCTTCAGTTGTCGGCAGGGACAAGCCGGACGAAACATACCGCTTTTTTGATTCGAGGATTATTGGTTTGAAAAAGACAAAGCCCCGCTGCGGCGGACAGATACTTTACATACCCGTCGATCAGCTCGTTTCCGATGCGATGCGGCCGAGGATATATTTCAACGACGAAGAGCTGGCGGAGCTCGTCGGGTCGATCGCGGAATACGGTATCCTGGAGCCTCTCACGGTGCGGCCGGCGAAAAACGGAAAATACAAGATCGTTTCCGGCGAGAGAAGAGCGCGAGCCGCCGTTTTGGCGGACTTGAAAGAAGTCCCGTGCGTTTTGGTGCGGATGTCGGACGAAGAAGCGGTGTTCGCCTCCCTGACGGAGAATATAAAACGGGACGAACTCAATTATTTCGAATTTGCCGTGTCAGCGGAGCGCATCCACCGGAAATACTGCCTCGGCTACGACGCGATCGCCGGAAAACTCGGTATGAGCATCAACGAGCTGACCGAAAAGCTGAAAATGCTCTCGATCCCGCCGGAGCTGCGGACGAAAATGATCGAAAACGGCGTGACCGAACGCCACGCGCGGGAACTGATAAAACTGAACGACAAGGAAAAAGAACTCCTCGTAAAAGAGATCACGGAACAGCGGCTGAACGTGAGCGCAACGCGGCAGCGGGCAGGGGAGCTCCTTTCGGCGAAAAAAGAAAAAAAACAACACGCCGTGACCTACTTCAAGGACGTCACCGTGTTCGTCAATACGATAGACAGAGCCATCGACACGATGGAAAAAAGCGGGATCAAGGCAAAAAGCAGCAAAACCGAAGAAGACGGACTCATAGAATATAAAGTGACGATCCCGAAATGATTTATTTCCGGATATCAGGGTGAAAGCCCTTTTATCAATACAGCCCATATCTTTCTCTTTCACACCCCACATCCAAACAAACGAACAGTCCTTTTCCCCGGGGCTGTTCGTTTGTTTTTAAAAACAGAATGGATGTTTCACGTGAAACATTGCAGTAGAATGGTGGGCTGCTTGCGAAACAAAACTATTTTAACGCCTCCCCTTTTAGGAGATTCCCCTGTTAGGGGAAATGTCTGCGAAGCAGACAAAAGGGTCTGCCGTTTCTGCCAGGAAAAGGAGGGCCGCGCGTGAGCGTGGCGGAGAGGTTCCGAAACTGCTGGTATGCCGGCGATTTTTCGGCAAAGTGAGGAATGAACCTCTCCACCGACACAAGATCCGTACCGCATCGTTCCTTGTCGTGCTTCGCACTTGAAAACCCCCGGCGAGGGTTTTCAAACTTTCCTGCGCTTTGCGAACGATAAAGTGTTCCGCTCACTGCGGTGAGCGGCTCAAGGCGCTGCCTTAAGGATCCGCCGCCTTTGAAAAGGCGGGCGAAACTTTGT
>JAZLHN010000058.1:0-9311 GCA_045616815.1 Acutalibacteraceae bacterium | reverse complement strand
CCTTGTCACTTCGTGACATTCCCCCGCGCTGCGGGGGATCACCCCTCCCCTAAAAGGGGAGGCGTTATGATTCAAATGCTTCATTTTTGCGCTTCAAACAAAAATTTATCGTGCCGTTAATTATTTGTTAATAAAAAAATCGGAAGAAAGACAAAATACATAAATAAGAAAGGTGTTTTTGTGCAAAATGTAAAAAAACATGATGAAATTTTTACAAAACTGATAATGGTAAATTTATTACAAGGGTGTTATTATTATCATGTATAAAAGCCTAAGGGGTTCTTGCACCCTTTGGGTATACAAATATTCTCAAGAGGAGAGGATAGAATGACAACCAAAAGATCCTATCTCGCCAAGGTCCTGAGCGTTTGCATGGCAGTCATCATGTGTCTGTCCGTGTGCGTTCTCGACTGGTCAAACCTTGCTCCCAAGGCAGAGGCGGCTCTGTCACAGGGTTCGTGGACATTCAGAATTTATGTGAATGTCTATAATACGGACGGTGACGCAAGCAACGACAATGCCTATGTAAACGGCACCAACCGTTTCGATTTCAACGCGCGAACCGGCGATCAGTATTCGGGACAGTGGACGCAGTCAAGCTGGCCCACGCAGTTCCGCACGACCTGCAGTACCACAAACCCGGATATTGGTTATAATGCTTATTTGCAGTGTTATAACGGAAGCAGTTGGGTTACCATAGCGACCGACTCCTGGAGCGATACCAGAGGTAAAGACGGTACCAACAACCGTTCGGCGAGCCATGATAACACGGTCGGCGTCAACGGCCGTCCCGCCTTCAACGGCAGCTGCGGTATCAGCGGTGCCGCAAGCAGCGTGACCGTAAACAACTATGGCGGCGCTTCCAAGACCACCACGTTCAGCTGTTGGGCAAACGACGCCTACGGCGTTGCTTATCCCGCCAATGTTACATGGAGCATCGTGACCGATAACTACGGCGGATGCTCACTTTCCGGCTCCAATGCCAGCGCTACCCTTACCATTCCCGCCGCTAAGGGCGTTACCGGCAAAACCGTTACGGTAAGAGCCAACATCGGCGGCTACAACAAGGATTATACCGTTACGGTCAACGCCAACACCTACTACATCGACCTGAACGGTACTCTCGACGGTACCTCCTCCGGCAACATCAGCGGCTACGGTAAGGCAAACGTTGTAGTCAACGGCTCCACCGTGGGCTCCTCTGTTACCGATTATTATACGGCGTGGCCTTCCGGCTCCACCTACTCCGTCTCCAACGCGAGTGCCGATTCCGGCAGAGCTTACGTGAGCGGCGCTGTCAGCAATCAGAGACTTGTCGGCTCCAATGTTGCCGTAGTGCTTGATTACCGCACCAACTCCACGCTGACTATCGCACCCAACTCCGGTACGTGGAACGGTTTTACGGCGAATCAGAGCTATACCCGCTACTGGAATCAGACCTTGTCCGTACCGAATCCCACCAAGGACGGCTGGGTATGGGACGGTTGGTCGGCTACCGGCAGCACGATAGGCTCTCTCTCCGGCACCACCTTTACCTTCAATACCAAGACCACCGGTCAGAGCGAAACTCTTACCGCCAAGTGGCACAGAGGCATCACCAATACCTATCACTGGCTGAAGGCTGACGCTACGACCGATGATTCCACCACGGTTTCCGGTACCGCTTACGATACGGCTACCTCCCTCGCTCTTACCGCTCCCACCAACAGTGTGACCACCGTTGCCAAGAACGATAAGACCTGGACCTTCAAGGGATGGAACGAGACCGGTTCCGTTACCTGGGGCGGCGCGACTCAGACGGCTTCCGTCGGCAACGGCGCTTCTCATAACGTAGCCACCACCTCCTCCGCTCACACCTTCTATCCCGTATACGCTCTTGCCACAACCAAGTTCTACGCGAACTACAATATCCTCAAGGACGGCGAGGATACCTATACCAAGGTTCAGAAGAACGTGACCGTGAACGGCGACGCGACTACCGGCGCGATGCCCGTACCCACCGGCTCCGACAACGGCTCCGGCGCGGACGTAGCCAAGTATTACTCCAAGGGCGCTTACATCTATGAACTCAAGGGCTGGGCTCCCACCAACTATGCGTTCGGCACCGGCACGGCTACCATCCCGTACACTACGGCGGCTGCCACCGCTACGCTGAACGTCCCCGGCGCAGGTACTCCCACCTCCACCGCGAACACGACTCCCATCGAGCTCTATCCCGTATATTCGCTTTACGCCACCGCTATCCATACCCATTTCAATTATATCAAGGCGGACGGCACCACCACCTTCCTTGACGTTTCCGGTCAGGCTCTCACCGGCCAGGCTACCGGTACGGTCGTCTTCCCCGGCGCCGACCAGGTAAACACCTCCTACACCAAGGACGGCGTTACCTACACCCTCGTAGGTTGGAACATTGCGAATAACACCGATGCGTATGCCGGCTTCGGCAGCACTGCTCAGCACGCTGTTCTCGAGGATCCCGCAAACGACTATTATACCTATTATCCCATCTACACCTGCACCACCACCGCACGCTATTATTCCTATGCGGCTAACGGTGCGCAGACCTCCCTCACGAAGGCCACCACGCTTTATAAGTACGATACCTTCACTCCCACCACCGCGGACGTTGCCATCGCGACAGCTTCCGACGTGAACAACACCATCACTCTCGACGGCAGAACCTTCACGTTCAAGGGCTGGAGAAAGGATACCTCCAACGCCGCTATGGCTATCGCGGCGACCGGTGCCGAGAATCACGCGGTCACCGATACCGAGTACGTTTACTACGCGGTATATCAGAACGACGCTCTTACCCTCTCCTACAACGGCATCAACGGCGCTCCCGTTCCCGCTTCTCAGTCCAAGACGCAGTACATCAACGCGGGCACCGGCAATGCGAACATCAACAACGCTTCCGAGCTTACGTTCGATATCAACCCCTCTGACGTAACGCCCGAAAAGACCGGTTACACCTACATCGGCTGGCAGGATACCAACAACGCCGAGACTGAGACCGCGACCTACGCGAAGACCGGTACTACTCTCAACACCAAGATCAACAAGACTCTCTACGCCGTATATTCGATCAACGATATGGCGATCAACTTCACTTACTGGAACGGCACCGGCTACAAGACCGATACCAAGTACATCAAGTACGACGATTCCACCAGAAGCGATTCCGGCGCGGCGAGATATGTAACGACCTCCAACGCGATCGACAAGAGTGTGATCGACCATTACGATCAGACCAACCACTACTACTTCAACGGTTGGGTCATCATGAACGGCACCGCCACTCTCACCGCCAACGCAAACGGCAGCGTGACCGTGGGCAAGGCTCTTACCGACGTAAATGTTCAGGCGACCTACCAGGGCGTAGGCCATCACTGGGTCAACGACCTCACCAAGGACCATAAGGATCCCACCTGCACCGAGGACGGTTATTACTATCGTTCCTGCTCCGACTGCGGATGCATTCAGGAGCACGCCGTCATCAAGGCTACCGGCCATGAGATGGCATTCGAAGGCTACAAGGCTGCCACCTGCACAAAGGAAGGCAGATACGCTGTTTCCGTATGTAACAAGTGCGGTCTCAAGTCTACCGACGAAGGCTTTGTCGGCTCCAAGTATTACGACAACGTAGACGGCAAGTTCGTAGGCGTTGCTGCCGACACCGACGTGATCCCCGCTCTCGGTCATAACTTCGTGATCGACACCGAGGTCGGTGAAAACGGCGTGGTTGCTCCCACCTGCACCACCAAGGGTTACACCGCTTACGTCTGCACCAACAATGAGGGTCACACCGAGCAGAGAGATATCATTCCCGAACTCGGTCACACCGAAGAAACCAAAGAAGGTAAGGAAGCTACCTGCACCGAGGCAGGCTACACCGAGATGACCTACTGCACCGTCTGCGGCGCCGTAGTTGTTGACTCCAACGTTATCCCCGCCAAGGGCCACAAGCTCGTGATCGATCCCGCCGTTGCAGTTACCTGCACCGAGGACGGTAAGACCGAAGGCAGACACTGCTCCGAATGCGACTACGTTGAGGCGCAGAACGTTATCCCCGCCGAAGGACACAAGTACGTCGTTACCGAAGCTGAGCCCGCTACCTGCACCAAGGCAGGTCACACCGGCGGTTCCGTATGCTCCGTCTGCGGCGCGATCGAAGAAGGCAGCACGGCTGTCGAGACCGAACCCGCTCTCGGCCACGATTGGGACGACGGCGTTTACACCGCTTCCGATAAGCCCTGTCTGACTCCCGGTTACACTACCTGCACCTGCGCTCGCTGCACCGAGACCAGAGTTGAATATGAGGAGATCACGGGTCATACTCCCGTGATCGTTCGCGCTGAGGCTGCTACCTGTTCTGCCAAGGGTTGGGAAGAATACACCGCCTGCTCCGTCTGCGGCACCGAGATCACCACGAAGGTAGAGATCCCCGCCGTAGCTCACGAGTGGATCTCCAACGAAGATGAGATCGCGGCTACCTGCACCGAAAAGGGCGCTACCGCTTCTTACCACTGCGCGAACTGCGACGCCACCAAGGCTGCGGAGGAAACTCCCGCTCTCGGTCACGAGTTCGGCGAATGGACTCTTGATACTCTTCCCACCTGCACCGCTGCCGGCAAGAGAGTACGTTCCTGCATCCATGACGGCTGCGAAGAAAAGGAATACAAAGAGCTTGCAGCGCTCGGTCACAACATGACCAAGCACGAAGCCAAGGCTGCCACCTGCACCAAGGACGGCAACGTTGAGTATTACACCTGCTCCCGCTGCGAAGGCAAGATCTATGCTGATGCGGAAGGCACCGCGACTCTTGAAGACGTTGTTATCCCCGCTACCGGTCACACCTGGACTTCCGAAGTAACGGAACCCACCTGCACGACCAAGGGCTTCACCACGAAGACCTGCGCTTGCGGCGCGACCGAAAAGGGCGACTTCGTTGACGCTCTCGGCCACACCGGCGGCAAGGCGGACTGCTCCAACCAGGCTGTCTGCGAACGCTGCCATAAGGCATACGGCGGCTACGGCAACCACAATTACAAGACCACCACGGTTGCCGGTACCTGCGTTGAAAAGGGCAAGAACGTGAAGACCTGCACCATCTGCGGCAAGTCCTCCGAGATGGATACCACTTACGGCGACCATCAGTATGCTACCGTTGCTTCTTCTCCCGCTACCTGCACCGAAAAGGGCGTTATCAGCCAGAAGTGCGAGCTTTGCGGCAATGAAGTGACCATCGAAGTAGCCGCTACCGGTAATCATGCCGATGCTGACGGCGACGGTTACTGCGACGAATGCGGCAGCGTGATCGCAGGTTCCTCCGCTGATCATTCCGGCCATTGCGATAAGTGCGGTATGAACCACACCAAGGACGGCGGACTGTTCGGTTACAACGGACTCCTCTGCAAGATCATCGGCTTATTCAAGAATCTGTTCAAATAATAACAGAGTGCCGAATGAATAAATGAAAGAAACGCCCCGGAGAGTGATCTCCGGGGCGGTTTTATAACGGGAATATTCTGAAAAGCTTTTTTACGGAAACGTGAAAATCTCGCCGTTCGAAAAAATGAAAAAAGGAGATATAAAGGGTGCCTTCACTAAGAGTTTGCTCCCTTAATGAAGGCACCAGAAAACTTGCGTTTTTCCACTCTCTTTTGCCGCTTTATCCGATAGTCGATATTTCATTTTCGGCGTATGAGAGACGATTGCTTTTTCTGCCGTACCAAATGATCTCACGGGCATATTCCACGGGCGATAAGCTGCCGTAACGATTTATACAGCGGCAGAGCGTATCCCGTCGGATCAGTTCGGCAGAGACACCCTCCTCCAGTGCTTTGAAATAGGCGCGGAAATCATAGGAGAACCGTTCTTCTTTCTCGTGATCGTTCATACCTCTTAAAACGAAGGACTGATATTTCATCAGGTCACGGCATAAGGCGTCGTCCTGTATATAGGAGGCCGTATAGGCGTTAAGCTCTTCGTAAAACCTTTGCGGATCCCGCATGACCGTCAGACACAGTCCCTCTTCAAGAGGATATTCGATATCACCGAAAAACGGATCGTAAAAAACTCGCGTGATCGGCTCACCGCGGTCGTATCCGCCGAGGCTTTTCTTTAAGAAAGCGTAATAGTCACCGAGTACGGTACCCGGGGTCCGGGAAGCAAATCGTATCAGTCCCTCATAAAACACGCGGTACGGGATCCCCTCATGCTCGTAAAGAAACAACGCGATACGATCGGTAAGCCCGATGAAATGACAGCTTTGCAGAATGAGGCCGAGTGTTACTGTTTTTTGCCACGACTCATAATCCATGCTGTAGGTGGAAATAATGATATCGGAATATTCCGGGATTCGCGTGTGCGGACTGCAATGGAATTGTGTGTAAGGGATCTTTGCGGTTTTGATCTGAAATTTGTCGATATTTTCGGGGGTACCTAAAGCGGAGTTTATCAAAAGCTCGCAATAGTGGATAAAGCAGCTTTTCGTTCCGCCGTATCCGAGCAGTCGGCACATATTTTCGGCGAAGCTGTCGTAGGTCTCTCCGGGAAGTCCGTATATGAATTCGCAGTAAGTCGGAATATCCGAGGTGTTGTAGAGCGAAACGAGCTGGCTGTATTTTTCAAACGACTTATCGCTTTTTCTGCCCGCGTCGGCGAGTGCCTGAGGGGAAAGCGACTGCATCGCGATAGCCGCTCCCTTCAGAAGACCGCAGTCATTGAGCTTTTTGTTTATATTGAACTCGTCGATCCCGCTGCTGTTGGTGGAATTGTGATGCAGCTTTTCGGGAAAACCGGTCCTCTTTTTGATCTCAAGAAAAGCGTCAACGATCTCGTAGTCGCGTTTGAACATACCGAAATTGGAATCGGTGCAATAGCAGTATTGTATTTTATGCGCGGAAAACCATTCCATTTCCGCAACAGCGCGTTCCAGAGGAAAAAATCGGATTTTCTGCTTCGCGCTTCCCCAGTCGCAGTAAGCGCAGTGATACGGACAGCCGCGATTCGTTTCCATGATCGCCGTAAACGTAATATGATCGTCTTTCAGGATATCGTCAAAATATCCTTCAAGATAGGGGGAAGGGTAGTCGAGCGAAAGATTCAGCTCCGTCTTCGTTTTAACGGGACGACCGTCGCCGCCGCGATAGGAAATATTGGAGATATCCGAAAAATCGCCGTCGGTACAGTAATGAAGCAGTATATCGGCAAAGGGGATTTCGCCCTCGCCGTGAATGAGCAGATCGATAAAGGGATAGCGCGTCAGCTGCTCGGAGCTGTTATCGTAAACGTTGTGCCCGCCGAAAATGATCAGACAATCCGGGTAAGCCGCCTTCAGCTTTTCAGCAAAAGTAAGATTGTAAGCCGTATTCCATATATAGGTCGAAAAACCCACAACGGCGGGAGCGTCCATGGAGTCGATGACGGCATCGATATCCTCTTTTTTGTAAATGAACCGTTTGAATGTATAATGCTTTTTTATGATCTCATGTCTGAAAGCGTTGGCGATGAGCAACCCGGTGGCATAGGGAAGATAGGCGGATTCGGAATTACCGGCCCCGTGTGTATCGCAAGCCTGGACCATGTAAATATTTTTCATCATATCGACCTCTTCGGCTTGAAAAATGACAAGGAAAGAATTCCTTTTATAAAGTTGAAATAATAACGCAGGCTCAGATGGGAGCTGCCGAAGCTTCTTTTGCCGACCTTGGACGGTATTTCAATGACGGGCAGCGAGTAAATATCCGGAGTCAGAGCAAGCGCCAGAATAAAGTTGTCCTTGTAACGGGAAAAATCAAATTCCCTCATGATATAAGAGGGAGTGCATTGATAAAGATAGGTGATATCGGTTTGTCCGGAGTGAAAAAGGCACCGAACGATCCGATTGAACAGCAGATTTAATCTTTTTTTTCGTTTTGAATAATTGTCGTAACCGTTTTCGCACAGATATCTGGAGGCGGTCACAGTCGCTTCGGGATGTTCCTTTACGATGCGCAGCATCTTACCGGCGTCCGAGGGATCGTTTTCGAGATCGGCGACGATATTCATGATGTGAGAGCCGCTCGCCTGTGTGAATCCCTCATAGATCGCCGCATTCGGACCGACACTGTTTTGGCGGAAAACCTTGAATCCGATCCCGGGGAAGGATCCCGCGAGCGTCTGCAGATAGGTTATATATTCCTCAGAGGAACCTGCCGAGCAGACGACGATAAATTCCGTGATATCCCCCGGGGCGCAGCTGTCGCATATTACGGAAATCACTTGTTTGATTGTATCTTTTTCATCAACGGTCGGAATAACGACAGAGAGTCCGGTAAAGGGATCCATTTTATCTCCTTTTTATTTACGGCGGGGTACGTGATCGGTCGGATCATTTATCCTGTATGCTGTGCCGCAGCTTCACGGCGAACGGTTTTACAAGGCTATGTACAGCGGGAATGATCTTTGTATTGAGGAACGTATCGGCGATCTGCCAATCCTGCGGGCGGGCGTCTTTACTGCGTACACCGCCCTTCCATTTGACGGGCACGATGCCTTTGCCGCAGCATCTGCAGAATTCGTGTGGCCGCGAAAAGGCTTCGATGATCGCTTCGCCCGTGATATCGGCGTAGATGTCGAACCAGTCGTTTTCGGGATAGTCGGTGCCGTATTCCGCATTGAAACGGCTTATACAATAGGCATAGGAACAAGGAGCGAGCTTGCCGTGACCGAGTGAATGGCAGTGAGTGAAAATGCAGTTTCTGTAGGCGGGGCCGGGATCGTCCGACGGATCTTTTCGTATGTTTTTGAAAAAGAAGTCCATCGGGATGCCGAAATCATAGTTCATGCCGGCGGCGGAGAGCTTTGCGCCGAGCTTATCCTTTATTTTTCTTGTCGGAGGGTAGTTGGAAATGTCGAATTTTACGTCGGCGTTCCGTATTTCCGCCAGTTTTGTTTCATCGAACGACAAAAGCAGCATACCGTTCGTTACGATCCGGATATCGCTGTCGGGAAACAGTTCCCGTGCCTTGGCGGCATAATCGGAAACGCGCGGATTGAGCAAAGGCTCGCCGCCCATGAGGCGGATCTTTTTTATATTGCCGAAAAGTTCGGTCAAACGCTCCATATCGCGGGCGTATTCCTCATATTCGTAAAATTTCTTTTCTTTCGCGAGATTGGAAAAATTGCAGCAACCGCGGCAGTTCAGGTTGCAGAATTCGGTTATTTCGATCTCAACGTAGTCGAGCTCCGGCAGTGAACGGTCGGGCAATGCAAACAGCTCCTTGTACTATTTTTTGCTGTTGATATCCTGATGAAGTCGGATC
>JAZLHN010000057.1:0-4419 GCA_045616815.1 Acutalibacteraceae bacterium | reverse complement strand
TTTACAAGCCGTGCAATTACAACGAATTTGAGCAATCCGTTGTTTGTTTTTTCCGTTGCCCTCCGGGCGCTCCCATGCGGTTCGCCGAGGGCGGCGAACCCTACGTGCTCCCGCGACAGCCTCCGCGCTAACCTGCAATTTATCGTTCCGCGTCATAAATAACTCCGAATCTATCTTGTTCTGTTCATATTTTCGGTGTAGAATAATTATATAACAGTTACGGAGAATAGTATGGATATTTTCAAGACCTACGTTTCCAACACGCTGGCCGCCAACGGCAATCAGCGGATATTGAAGCCGCGCCCCGGCGTTCACGAGGGGATGCAGTTCATAAAAATTTTCGCGGGCGGGGAATACGAATACGTTTTCGGCTATTCCGACCGCATCGACAGCACCTTCGGAAACGGGGACGATTCCCGCTGCAACGACGCGTGCGGCGGCTGGACGATCCGCGCCCTCGAATACGCCGTCACACAAAACGCCGCCCCGGACGAAGCGGAGCGAAACGGCTTCCGGCCTCTTTTCTTCGGCGGACAAAGGGAAACGGAAGTGAAGGACGGCGAGCTCGTTTTCACCGATCCCGTGAGAATATCCGTGAAGAAAGACGCCTATATCTGCCTGAAAATATCCTTTGAGGGAAAGTGCGTTCCCTATCATCATGAAAGCACCGTCGCACTGTTCCGGAGAAACACCGACGGATGGTTTGCCTGTCCCGAAGTACCGCTCGCCGTTTTCACGGGCGTTCAGCGGCAGGTAAAGGCGCGCATCGCCTTCCTCGGCGATTCCATCACGCAGGGGTGCGGGACGACGTACAACGGCTATAAGCAATACGCCACCGTGGCCGCCGAACGGCTCGGTGAGGACTATGCCTTCTGGGATATGGGGCTCGGCTACGCCAGAGGTTCCGACGCCGCGACCGACGGGATATGGTTGTATAAAGCAAAGCAGAACGACCTCGTGAGCGTGTGCTTCGGAGTGAACGACATATTGCAGGGACACAGTGCCGATGAAGTGAAAAAAGACCTTGAAACGATCACGGACAAATTGAAAGAAGCGGGCGTGAGGGTGCTTTTACAAACCGTACCGCCGTTTGACTACGACGAAAAGAACACGAAAACGTGGCGCGAAATAAACCGTTTCCTCAAAACGGAGCTATGCAAAAAAGCGGACGCGTTTTTCGATACCTCTTCCGTTCTGAGCGCCGACGGCATCGACACACCGCGCTCAAAATACGGCCCGCACCCGAACGACGAGGGACACAAGGTTTGGGGAAGCATTTTAGCAGATTTTTTAATTCGGAGTTGACTCAATAAATAAAAAGGGAGAAAAAACATGGAAAATACGAAAAAAATGGGCTTCGGCCTGATGCGTCTGCCGCGCAAGGGCGCGATCATCGACGTGAAGCAGACGAGCGAAATGGTGGATATGTTCCTTTCCAAAGGCTTTACCTACTTCGATACGGCGTTTGTTTACGTCGGCTCGGAGGCCGCGACGAAAAAGGCGCTCGTTTCACGCCATCCGAGAGAAAGCTACACGCTCGCGAGCAAGCTCATGGCGGCGAAGATCCCCTCCGCGAAGCTGGCGAAAGCCGGGCTCGACACAAGCCTCAAACGCACGGGGGCGGGATATTTAGACTATTATCTGCTCCATTCGCTGATGGAAAACAACTACACGCAGTATGATAAATTCGGTCTCTGGGACTTCGTGAAGGAAGAAAAAGCCAAGGGCAGGATAAAGCATTACGGCTTTTCGTTCCACGGCGGCCCCGAGCTTTTGGACAAGCTTCTCACCGAGCATCCGGACGTCGAGTTCGTACAGTTACAGCTGAACTACGCCGACTGGGAAGACAAAAAGGTGCGCGCGCGCGAAAATTACGAGGTGGCGCGCAGGCACAATAAGCAGATCGTGGTGATGGAGCCCGTGAAGGGAGGCAAGCTCGCTGATCCGCCCGAGGAGGTCAAAAAGATCTTCGACGCGGTAAACCCCGGCGCTTCCTACGCCTCGTGGGCGATCCGTTTCGCGGCGTCGCTCGACGGCATCCTCACCGTTTTATCCGGTATGTCCAACGTGGAGCAGATGAAGGACAACCTCTCGTTCATGGAGGATTTCAGGCCTCTGAACGACGAAGAAAGAGCAGCGATCAAAAAAGCGCAGGAGATCTTCAACAAAGCGACCGATATCCCCTGCACCGGCTGCCGCTACTGCGTGGAGGGCTGCCCGCAGAATATCGCCATCCCCGATATTTTCGCCGCGCGCAATAAACAGCTCACCCTCGGCCAGATCGAGGAAGCCAAAGCCGACTACGCAAAGATAACGCTTGATTCCGGCAAGGCCTCTTCGTGCATCGGCTGCAAGCAGTGCGAAAAGGTTTGCCCGCAGCAGCTGAATATCACCGAACTGCTGAAAGACTGCGCAGACATCTTGGAATAACACTTGATTTCTTTACAATATAATGTTAAAATATTTTTTACCTATTTCAGGAGGGTAAAAACATGAAAATGACAAAAAAGATACTGAGCGTACTCCTTGCCACCGTGATGCTCTTCTCCGCGATCGGCTGCACCACGGTATCCTTCGCCGCCACCGATACCGGTGAAGCGATCTCCGAGGCCTTCATGAAGGGCTTCGGCAAAGCTCTCGGTATGCTCATCGACGGTATACTGGGCGGGCTCAACCTCCCCATAAAGAACAATCCGAAGTTCGTAGCCGAAGAAGACTACGAGCTTACCGACTTCTATGCCGGCAACGACGAATTCCTTGACGCTCCCGGCGCGAACAACGTATGGAAATTGGGTTCTTCGAGCGTGAGCCTCGTTCCCACCGACTATACCTCCCATAAATATTACATC
This sequence comes from Acutalibacteraceae bacterium, assembly GCA_045616815.1. Classification (GTDB taxonomy): domain Bacteria; phylum Bacillota; class Clostridia; order Oscillospirales; family Acutalibacteraceae; genus RUG806. The sequence goes on along the minus strand of JAZLHN010000057.1, from coordinate 1,570 downwards.
GGCGGCTTCATCGGCATCGAAAACGGATTCACGAACCTCATCGAGGACGTAGCCGACGATATGAAGGCGCGCGTCATCGCCATCGACGACAATTCCGGCAGAGGCGTTTCCCTCTTCGCGACCGTGGACTGCATCGGCATGACCAACAACGATATCAAGGTCATCCGCCGTCTTGCCGCGGAGCGCTTCGCTAAAGAATATCCCGAAGTAAAGATCGCTTCGATCAACGTATTCTCCACCCACTGCCACTCCTGCGTGGACACCGAGGGCCTTTGGACGAATCTTTTCGGTAAGATCTTCGGCAATCTCTTCAAATCCGCTCTCTCCATCCCGATGGAGACCGGCACCGATCCCGCTTACATGAACTTCATGTCCAACCGCGTGGCGCTTGCGATGGTGAACGCCTACGGCGCCATGAAGGAAGGTACCCTCACCTATTCCGTGAAGGATATCGGCCCCGACTACTTCAGCAATAAGAACAGAAGCTCCTGCTCCAACATCGACACCCGTCTTACCCGTCTTATGTTCATTCCCGCCGACGGCTCCCGCGCTACCGTGATCGTGAATCTCGGCGCGCATCCCGACGTTGCCGGTCTTCCGATGTCCGACGGCGTGAACAAGGGCCGCACCGTTTCGGGCGACTACGTTTACTATATCGGCGAATACCTCAATAACTGCGGCTACGACTTCATGTTCTTCAACGGCGCCATCTGCGGTATCTATTTCGGCAGAGGCCTCACCAACGACAACCAGGATATGACCTACCGTTGGGAGCAGTCCAGACGCTACGGTTATGAAATAGCGAAAATGACGCTCGCCATGAACAAGACCCTCGACGAGATCAAGGCCGATCCCGCTCTCTACGATCAGGCTCTCATCGACGAAGAGATCGCCATGGCAAACAAGAACGGCGGCGGCTACACTCTCTGGTGCGACGGCTGGACTCCCGTGGACGAAGTAGAAGTTGATCCCTTCTTCAACATCAAGCTCGGCACCGCGGAAGTACCGATCACCAACAATCTCATCAAGATGGCGGGCAAGCTGAACCTTGCCAACTACTCCGTTATCAAATGCGGCTGGGGCAAATATAAGATCAACGTTGAAATCGGCTACATCGAATTCGGAAATCAGCTCAAGGTATGCATGGTTCCCGGCGAATTCTGCGCCGACCTGAGAGCGGGCGGTAATTCCCTTACCGCGGAAGGTTCCTTCTCCGGCACCGACTTTGACGCTCCCACGCTTTACGACCTCTTCGGCGACGTGACCGTATTCGGTCTCGCGAACGACGCCATCGGCTACATCGTACCCGACAACGACTTCTCTAAGGGCATCATCGACGACCATTATCAGGAGCTCATCTCCCTCGGTCAGTACACCGCCTCCTCCATCATGCTCGGTTTCGAGGCCCTGAGCGAAACGATCGACTGATTTTCCGTCAGCATAACAGAAACGCCGGTTTTTCCCGGCGTTTTTTTGTTTGGCAAAGCGATAAATTTTTGTTTAGCGTTCCGCTAAACAAAAATAGTTTTCAGTTTTAAGTATTCAGTTTTCAGAAAAAATACTGATATTT
>JAZLHN010000056.1:0-23583 GCA_045616815.1 Acutalibacteraceae bacterium | reverse complement strand
TCACCGCAGTGAGCGGAATACTTTATCGTTCGAAAAGCGCAGGAAAGTTTGAAAACCCTCGTCGGGGGTTTTCAAGTGCGAAGCACCGACAAGGAGCTCCGCGCCTTGCCCTCGCAAGCTTTGAAAAGCTTGACCAAACTTTTTATTGTTTCATCGAAATGCGAAAACCCCGCCGACGAATCCGCCGGCGGAGTCCGTTCTTATCGGATTATAGCTTATCCCGTCGTTTTTTGCAACCTCGCTGAAACTCTTTCTTTTCTTTTCAGCAAAGCGTAGAGTATCGCCATGCACAGGCACGCCCCCACGGCGGCCATGAAGATATCGAGATCGGTATCCAGCACCGGATACTGCTCCGTTTTGCCCGCTCCCATGCCGAAGATGCGGAAAAACACGAACGTTCCGTCGGGCTCGTACATCCAGTTCTGATTGGCGGAGCCGTCGATGACGAAATCCGAAATGAATTCGAAAACCTCCCATACGATGATGACCACACAGGAAAATCCTCCCGCGCCGATCGTTTTCAGCGCAGGGGAGAGCTCCTTACCGCCCTTTACCGACTGCATTATCAGATAGCCGATGAACACCGCGAGCCCGCCGGAGATAAAATGCATGAGCTTGTCGTAATCCGGCACCGTGCCGTTATAGTCCAGCCCGTGCCCGAGGAACGAGCCGGCGAAGATGAACACGTCGATGAAACTCTGGATACGGTAGGGCAGCTTCCCGAGAAATATTTTTTTGAAAAACAAAAGCCGCATAAAGGGAATGATGAAAGTGACAAGCAGATTCGTGCACATAATAAAAATCACCATCGGCTCTCTGTCCCGCGCGACCACATTGAAAAGGATCATACCGACCATGCACACGCGCAGCGTCCACCACCATACGTATTCCGCGGTCGTGATCCCGCTTCTGAGCTCCGCTTTTTCCTTACACAGATAAGCTTTCAGCTTTTGTTTCATTCTCTATCGCCTTTTTTGCTTTCTTTTTTTCTTTTCTTTCGGCAAGGATCAGCAGCAGTCCGCCGCCGACCGCGCAGCCGAGCATCATACACAGAAAATCAAGATCGGTATCCATCACGTGATACTGCCCCGCCTGCGCCGAGCCCTGCCCGAACAGCTCAAAAAACAACATATCCTCGTCGGGCGTATAGTTATAATCCTGCAAAGCGGAATCCTCGTTATAATAATCGCAGAAAAACTGTATCATCTCCCGAAACACCGACACACCGTAGGTAAACGCCGTGCAGAAAACGACCCGCAGCAGCGGAGGCGCGTTCTTTCCGCTGCGGAAGCGGTTGAGAACGACGCTTCCGAGAAAGACGAGCGCAAAACCGAGAAGCAGCTCGAAAAAGCCGTCGTATTTCAACAAAAGACCCATTATATTCAAAATCATATCACCTTTATTCTTTTATTCGGGCTAAGACGATAATATCACTGTCTGCGCGCGAAAAAAAGCATCTTGACCGATTTGTAATCTTAAATTAATAATCTGAATATTTTCTTAAAAGACGAAGTTCAGGGCGGAAAAAACCGGAAGCCTCTTACCGAAGAAGCTTCCGGAAAATGATTTATTGTGTTCCCGTGGGTTTTAAGCGATTATCCGCCGGGACGAGGCGCGCGGGATCCTTCACGATCACGGGAGGCTCGCCGTTCACGACCGTATCGCGCGTGACGGTGATCTTTGTGATGGACGGGTCGGAGGGCGCCGTGAACATCACGGGCAGAAGCACGCGTTCCATAATGGCGCGTAAGCCTCTCGCGCCGGTCTTGCTTTCCAGCGCGGTCTTCGCGATCTCACTCAGAGCGTCGTCGTTGAACTCAAGCTCCACGTTGTCGATGGCGAAAAGCCCCTGATACTGCTTGAGCAGCGAATTCTTCGGCTCACGGAGTATCTTGATAAGGGTGGTCTCGTCGAGATTGTGCAGCGCCGTGAGCACGGGCAGACGGCCTACCAGCTCGGGGATCAGACCGTATTTCACGAGATCCTGCGGGATGGCTTTCGTCATGATCGCGTCACTGTCGAGATCGGATTTGAGCACTAATTCGCTGCCGAAGCCCAGTACGGAATTGCCCATGCGCTTTTCGATGATCTTTTCGATGCCGTCGAAGGCGCCGCCGCAGATCAACAGGATATTCGTGGTGTCGATCTGGATGAATTCCTGCTGCGGATGCTTTCTGCCGCCCTGCGGGGGAACGTTCGCCACGGTCCCTTCGAGGATCTTCAGAAGCGCCTGCTGAACGTCCTCACCGCTGACGTCGCGGGTGATGGAGGTGTTTTCGGACTTGCGCGCGATCTTGTCGATCTCGTCCACGTAGATGATGCCTCTTTCGGCCTTTTCGATATCGAAATCCGCCGCCTGAATGAGACGGAGCAGGATATTTTCCACGTCCTCGCCCACGTAGCCGGCTTCGGTCAGCGTGGTAGCGTCGGCGATGGCAAAGGGCACGTCGAGCGTTTTGGCGAGCGTCTGCGCAAGGAAGGTCTTTCCCACGCCCGTGGGGCCGAGCAGCAGGATATTGCTCTTCACGATATCCACGTTCACCTTCTGCTTGCGGTAGATGCGTTTATAATGATTGTACACGGCAACGGACAAAGCAACCTTCGCCTCATCCTGCCCGATCACGTATTCGTCGAGCTTTGCCTTGATCTCCTGGGGCTTCGGCAGAAGCCGCGGAGAAGAGGAGGGCTTACGGGAGCCTTTTTTGCTGCCCGTATCGCTGCCGGCCTCGATGATGGAGCGGCAGTTTTCCACGCATTCGTCGCAGATGAAGGCGTCGGGGCCCTGAATGAGCATCGTGACCTGCTCCTGCGTCCTTCCGCAGAACGAACAGCGTATCTGTTTTTCTCTTGTATCGTCGTATTTAGACATCGGAACGATCCTCCGGACGGATCGGGCTTTTTCTCCGATCCTTATTCAGAAATTCTATGCGCTCTCAGCGCTTGTAAAGCACCTTATCGACCAGACCGTACTCGCACGCTTCCTCCGCCGTGAGCCAGTTGTCGCGGTCGGTATCACGTTCGATGATCTCAATGGACTTTCCGGTCTCGGCGGCAAGGATGGAATTGAGCTTGTTTCTGGTGCGCTTGATATGCTCGGAAGCGATGAGGATATCGGAAGCCTGCCCCTGCGCGCCGCCGAGAGGCTGATGGATCATGACCTCACTGTTGGGGAGCGCGTAACGCTTGCCGGGAGTGCCCGCCGCAAGCAGGAAGGCGCCCATGCTGGCGGCCATGCCCATGCAGATGGTGGAAACGTCGCACTTGATGTACTGCATGGTATCGTAGATGGCGAAACCCGCGGAAACGGAGCCGCCGGGGGAATTGATATAGAAGGAAATGTCCTTTTCGGGATCCTGTCCTTCGAGGAACAGCATCTGCGCCACCACGAGGCTCGCGGTAACGTCGTTCACCTCTTCGGAGAGAACGATGATCCTGTCGTTGAGAAGACGGGAGAAAATATCGTAAGCTCTTTCGCCGCGGTTGGTCTGTTCAATGACCGTGGGCACAAGTGACATTTTGGGGTCGTATAACATAACGTTGTCCTCCTGAGTAGTATAAAACGGTCGGAAAAACCTGCGCTCCCCCGACCGTTTCTGTTTTTACTGTTTTCCGTCCGGTAACGTGCGAACGGGGCGCTGTAATATAATTGACAGCTTTTTCCGGTTTTATTCCGGCGATCAGCCTTCCGCGGGAGCTTCTTCCGCGGGAGCGGCAGCTTTCTTGGAAGACTTTCTGGTCTTCTTGGGAGCCTCGGCAGCCTCTTCGGCGGCGTTGGCGATCACAAGCTCGGAAGCCTTTCTGGAAAGGAGATCCTTCCTGACGCTGTCGGCGGGAATAGCCTTCTTCACCGCGTCAACGTCAACGCCGTATCTCTCTGCCATCTTCTTAACTTCTTCTTCGAGCTCTTCGTCGGAAACCTCAAACTTTTCGATCTCGGCGATCTTTTCGAGAGCGAGTTCGAGCTTCACTTCCTTCTCCGCTCTGGGGAGATAGGATTCTCTGAGGGATTCGGGAGTCATGCCGAGATACTGGAGATACATCTCGAAGGGGATGTTGCTGGACTCGACTCTGTATTTGAACTCGTTCATCATATTGTCGGCGGTCTTTTCGATCATGCACTGGGGGATCTCATCGGTAACGAGATCGGCGAGCTTATCGAGGATATCGCTTTCAAAACCGGTCTTGGAGCTTTCGGCTTTGCGCTCTTCGAGGGTCTTTCTGGTGTCGGCCTTGAGCTCGTCAACGGTATCGAACTCGCTGATGTCCTTAACGAATTCATCGTCAAGCTCGGGGAGCTCCTTGGTCTTGAGGCCCTTGAGAGCTACTTTGAATACGGCTGCCTTGCCGGCAAGCTCTTCGGCGTATTCCTCGGGGAAGGTAACGTTCACGTCGAATTCGTCGCCCACGTTTTTGCCGATGATCTGATCTTCAAAGCCGGGGATGAAGGTACCGGAACCGAGAGTGAGGTCGTAATCCTCGCCCTTGCCGCCTTCAAAAGCAACGCCGTCAACGAAACCTTCGAAGTCGATGACCGCGATGTCCTTATCGGCAGCGGCTCTGTCTTCCACGGTGATCTCTCTCGCGTTGGTCTCGCGCTTCTTGTCGATCTCGGCGTTCACTTCGTCGTCGGTGACCTCGGTGGGAGCCTTGACGGCGGTGAGACCCTTGTAGCCCTCGATGGTGATAACGGGCTTAACGGTCATCTTGCAGGAGAATTTGAGACCTTCCTTGCCGATCTCGGCGATGTCGAAATCGAAGGGCTGATCTACGGGCTCAAGCTTTTCGGCCTCTATGGCTGCCTCGTACTCGTCGGGGAAGATGATCTCGATGGCATCGTCATAGAAAACGTTTGCGCCGTACATCTTCTCGATCATAGCTCTGGGAGCTTTACCTTTTCTGAAACCGGGAACGCTGATATTGTTTTTCTGTTTGTGGAAAGCCTTGTTTACGGCTGCCTCAAAAGCGGCTGCGTCCACTTCAAAAGAGAGGGTATATTCGTTGGTGCCGGTTTTTTCTGCTGTTTTTAACATGATTCTTTTCCTCCTGTTTTCAGCCGGGAAATTCTCGTGATAGCACGCCCGGCACAAGTTAATAGCCTATCTATTATATCAAACGTTTTTTTAAATTTCCACCGTTTTTTATAAAAAAAACAGAGAAAATAAATTCAAATCATTACTTTTTTCGGACAAAATGCAAGATTATCTGCCGAAATGAGCGAAAAACGGATGCCGTCCGCGGTAAAATCGTTGTAGCGTCCCGAGCGGTCGCCGTGGATATGGCCGAAGTAACAGCGCCTTACACCGTACTCTTTCAGCACGTTCAGCAGCGGCTCGCAGGCTCCCTCGTCCGTGACCACCGGATAGTGCATGAACGCGACCGGCTCTCCGCCGAGCGCGATCCCCTCTTCGATCGAACGCCGCAGTCTTCCCGCCTCGCGCAGGATCACCTTTTCGTTTTCCTCGCCGTTGTCGCCCGCCGCGTCGAAAAACCAGCCGCGGGAGCCGCACACGGATATCCCGTCGACGAGATACGCGTTGTTGAAAAGAAAATGAAGCGAATCGAATTTGTTGTCGGCAAGGTATTTTTCCATTTTCCGCATCGTGCCCCACCAGTAATCGTGGTTGCCCTTGCCGATGAGCTTCGTGCCGGGGAGCGCATTCAGGAACGCAAAATCCTTATAGGTGTCCTCCGTATTCATCGCCCACGAAATATCGCCGGGGATCACCACCGTGTCCTCTTCGCTCACGAGCTCACGCCACGACGAAGAAAGACGGTCGGTGTAGTCCGTCCATCCTTTGAAAATATCCATCGGTTTGTCCGTCCCGAAGGACAGATGCGTATCGGCGATAACGTAAAGTGACATCGGAATGTGAAGTTTTAATAAATATGAATAAATCGGTGAAAAAAGCACAAAATAACCTCCGGGAAAAGAAATTTTCCGAAAAATCTTTATTCTACGGAGGTCATTTTTATGGCAAGATCGGATAAGAATTCCGCAAAGGGTACCTACACCGGCATCAAATGCGACGCGAAGAACTGCGTTCACCACTACGGAGAAACGGAATGCTCCGCCTCCTGCATCAAGGTCGGCTCTCACGACGCGTGCAAATGCTGCGATACCGAATGCAATACCTTTGAGATGCGGAAAGACACGCTGTAAAGCGGAGATCGTACAAGGATCTCTTACTTTATGCCGAGCAGGCTGTAAACGGCGTCCTGCATCTCCTCTTTGGTGCGGATATCGGTGAAACGGGGAGCTTTGCCCTTGAGGCTCTTGAGCTGAACGGGCGCAAAGGTGCCGGTCTTCTCTTCCAGCTCGTTCACCATATCGAACTCGTTGTCGGCGGCGTAGTTTTCGTCGGTAACGGCGCCTAAAACCGCCTTGGAGAATTTATAGGGAGAAGCGGTGGAGTCGATGACGGTCGTCGTCGTATCGCCGGTCGATTCTCTGTAAGCTTTGTATACGTTCACGCCCACGGCGGTGTGCGTATCGCAGAGATAGCCGTTGTTTTTGAACACGTCGGCGATGGTCGCCTTGGTGGCGGCGTCGTCGCAGCAGCCGGCGGAGAAAATGCTCCTGATTTCTTCGAGCATTTCCTCGCTCACGGTATATTCGCCGTTGTTTTTGAGCGATTCGAAAAGAGCGGAGGTCGCTTCGCTGTCGTTGCCGGAAAGATGATACAGAAGTCTCTCAAGATTGGAAGAGATGAGGATATCCATCGACGGCGAAACGGTGGTGTGGAAGGTCCTTCTGCGGTCGTAATGACCGGTGGTGAGGAATTCCGTAAGCACGTCGTTTTCGTTGGAGGCGCAGATGAGACGGTTGACGGGCAGACCCATCTTCATGGCGTAGTAGCCGGCGAGGATGTTGCCGAAATTGCCCGTGGGAACGCAGAAATTGATCTTTTCTCCGTTCTTTATGCGGCCGTCCGCCAAAAGATCGGCGTAAGCGGAGAAATAATATACGATCTGAGGAACGAGGCGTCCCCAGTTGATCGAGTTCGCGGAAGAGAACGTCATGTTGTTTTCCGCGAGCTTTTCTTTTACAGCGGGATCGGTGAAGATCTTCTTCACGCCGGTCTGCGCGTCGTCGAAGTTGCCTTCGATCGCGCATACGCCCACGTTTGCGCCTTCCTGCGTCGTCATCTGGAGCTTCTGCATCGGAGAAACGCCCTTATCGGGATAGAATACGAGGATACGGGTACCGTCCACGTCCTTGAAGCCTTCGAGAGCCGCTTTGCCGGTATCGCCGGAGGTGGCCACGAGGATCACGGTCTCTTTGCCGCCGGAAACGCGCTTCGCCGCGCCCGTGAGCAGATAAGGAAGAAGCTGGAGAGCCATATCCTTGAAGGCGCAGGTGGGACCGTGCCATAATTCGAGGATATTGACGTTATCGTAAACGTTGACGGTGGGAGCGACCTTTTCATGGGCAAACCCCGTGGAATAAGCGCCCTCGATATCAAAATCGAGCTCCTCCTTCGTATAATCGGTGAGGAAAAGAGGAAGGATGGCTTTCGCTCTGTCGATGTAGGACTTACCGGCAAGGGAAGCGATGAAATCGGCGCTGACCTGCGGGATCTCCGAAGGGACGAAAAGACCGCCCTCCGCGGAAATGCCGCTTGCGATCGCCTGCGAGGACGTAACGTTCAGTTTGCTGTCGCGGGTGGAAGTATAATTCATAAATTGACCCTCTCTCTGAAATGATTAAGTATTACTATAGCAAATGTTTTACAAATTGTAAACTATATTTTTGTTTAAAAAACATTCGGTTCTTTTATTGCCAAAAATCTTTTTTTCCTATATAATGAATCCGCATATCGTTTTTGTGAGGTGTTATTTTATGAAACGCGCGCGTCTGAAAAAACAGGTCGACCGGTCCGTTGCGACGAAAGGCTTTGCGAGATTCCTGTTTTACTTCGTCCAGTGGACGTGGGGGCTTCCCGTAAACCTCATCGGACTCATCGTGTATCTCTGTCTGTACAAAAAAGCCCGGCATGAACGCTTCCAGAATGCGTTCATCACCTATCTGCCGTGGAAATTCGGCGGTCTTTCGATGGGACTGTTCATCTTCATGGCGGACAACCGGAACGAGCTGTGGACGAAAAACACGCGCATCCATGAATACGGCCACACCATTCAGTGCCTGCTTTTAGGCGGGATCTACTGGTTCGTCGTGGGCATTCCCTCCGCCGTATGGTGCAATTTCTTTGACAAGTACCGTAAGGAAAACAACGTTTCCTACTACAAGCTCTACTGTGAAAGCTGGGCGAACAAGTGGGGCGAAGCCTGGACGGGACTGAAACAGCACGGTATAAAGTAATATTTCTCTCAAAAACTTTTTCTGCAAACCAAGAAAGGAAAAAAAGAAATGAAAAAGATCCTCAGTGTATTTTTAGCGGTCACGATGCTTCTCTCCTGCCTCGTTCTCGCCTCCTCCGCCGCCGTCAACGCGGATAAGACCCTCAGATTCAACGACGACGGCACGTTCAAGATCATGCAGATGAACGACATCCAGGAAGTCGGCAAGGGCTTCAACAAAAAGACGCTCGCGTTCATCAACGCCGCTCTCGACGCCGAACAGCCCGACCTCGTGGTCTTCGTAGGCGATCAGCTTTCCGACGTTTATCCTCTCGCAAACAAAGAAGACTACGCCAAGGCCATCGACACCATGGTGCAGCCCCTCGTTGAAAGAGGCATCCCCTTCCTGATGACGCTCGGCAATCACGACCATGACCGCGCGAGCAAGATGGCCGAAAATGAAATGGTGGACCTTTATACGGCTTACGATAACTGCTATGCCACGCTCAACGGCCCCGATCCCTTCACCTACAACGTGCTCGTCAAGAGCTCCGACGGTGCGAAGGACGCCCTCAACATCTATATGGTCGACTCCAACAATAAGGCGGAGGCCGGCGGTTACGCGGGCGTTTACGCGGATCAGGTAGCATGGTACAATGCCAAGTCCGCCGAGCTGAAAGCCGCCAACGGCGGTATCCCGATGCCCTCCCTCAACTTCCAGCACGTTCCCGTCAAGGAGATCTACGGTCTTTTCAAAGAGTGTGATTCCAACACGAAGGATGCCATCTACTCCCGCAGAGACGGCAAATGGTACGTGATCGACGAAACGAAAGCACAGGGCGTACTCGGCGAAGCTCCCTGCAGCGAGGATTTCGACAACATCACCGGTCAGTATCAGGCATGGCTTGCCAACGGTGACATCATCGGCGCATGGTTCGCTCACGACCACGTGAACAACTTTGCAGGCGTGACCGACGAAGGCATCCGCATGGGCTACAACGGCGGTACCGGCTTCCGCTCCTACGGCAACGGCGGCGACAGAAGCGTAAGAGTGTATGAGCTCAACGAAAACGACGTAGCGAACTACACCACCCGCCTCGTCACCTACAACGACGTGATCGAGCCCGACGTGGACGTTGTTGTCAACGACTTGTTCTCCCCCACGCTCCTCACCACCCTCATGAAGGTCGTTTATTTCTTCTTCGGCTGGATCATCAAGCTGTTCAAGTAATTCTGTTATACATAGCGCGAGCCGTGCGGAAAACGCACGGCTCGGTTTGTTTATAGCGATAAATTGCAGGTTGGCGAACAAAACGAAACATTTGAATCATAACGCCTCCCCTTTTAGGGGAGGGTGGACCAACCGACAGGTTGGTGGAGAGGTTCATTGCGAGTTTTCCGTTTCATCGTTGTCACGGCGGCTTTAACGGAACCTCTCCGCCACGCTTACGCGTGGCCCTCCTCCCCTAAGAGGGGAGGCGTTCCGTTAGTTTGTGCCGCATTTGACTTGTGCTTCAAACAAAAATCTATCGCTTCGTCGGGACAACAAAAGGCACGCTGAAATCAGCGTGCCTTGTTCATATTTTTCGGATCGTCTTATTCGCCCTTCATTTCAAGGAGCTTCACGCTGCCGTTGTAGGAAGCGACGGAGACCTTGATGGAATCGGTGATGGCGGCCACGATATCGTCCTCGGTAGCACCGAGTTCCACGGAATACTTGCGGTCGATGAAAAGGTCGATATCCATGATATCGGGAAGATTGAAGGGATCCATGCCGGAGTCGATGCCCCTCTTCTTATAATCGTTGGCGACCTTGACCATGCCCATCTTCATCATCCACGGAGCAACGCTCACGATCTTTCTGTCCTTGCCCATGCCGCGCGCATCGTAAACGTAGGAGAGGAATTCCTTCCACTTCATGTTGTACATGGCGATCGGGAAAGCCTCGAAGCCGGGCTTTTCTCTCTCCGCCGCGCCGCAGATGACCTCGCCTACCTGACGGCAGGTAAGCATCGCCGTGCCGCCGCCGGGATACATGGTGAAGGGCATCTTGTCCATGAAAGCGATCTGCTCGATGAGGATCGTCCAAACGGGCTTTCTGCCGGGCTGGGTACCGAAGATATAGGGAAGCTCAAGCACCTTGCAGGAGAAATTCTCGTTGCAGGCGTCTTCGCATACCTTCTCCTGAAGGAGACGGGAACGGAAATAGGGGTTGCGGGACGGGAAATCCGCCTGAGGACGGATCTTGGAAAGATAAGCGAAATACGAACCGAGAACGACGGCTCTCTTCACGCCGACCTCTTTGCAGAGCGGGAAAATTCTCTGAAGAGTGGCGATATTGTACTTGAAATAATACTCCTCTACGGGAGCGGGGAATTCCACTCTTTCATCAACGCCGGCGGCGAAAATGAAAACGTCGTTGCCCTTGAGCAGCTCTTTGATCTCATCGTCGGATTTCTTGTTGATGTCGCCGAAGATGATCTCCATTTCCTCGGGGATGGGAGCTCCCGCGGGAAGAGGAGGCAGCGCGACGCTCGTTACCTTGTGGCCGTGCGCGATCAGCTGTTTTGCGGCTTCACAACCGAGAAGACCGGTACCGCCTATCATGAATACGTTCATACTTTTTTCCTCCGTTTTTTATTTATTGTTCATTATACAAGCCGGAAATTAAAAAATCAATGCATGAATTATGAATTATCTGAACGAAACAAGTCTTTTTCTCATGCCTTGCGCTTCTTCCTCGCGGAAAAGTTCGTCAAGAAAAGCGAGAGTCGCCTCATGCCGGAGCTGAGCTTCCGCCCTTCCGGAAGCCGTCAGCATATAGTCCTTCAGCCGGAGTATTTTTTCAAACATGTGGTCAACACCGGAAGCGGTGCCGCCGTTCACGTATTCCTCGGCGGTCATATTCTCCCGTGCAGCGGATGCCGGTTCGAAAAACGGTCTGCCGTGGGCTGCGCCGAAAGCGTAAGTCCTTAATATGCCGTTCGCGCCGAGAGCGTCGCACATATCGGCGTCGGAAACGCATTTTCCCTCTGTCGTTTCGGGACGGATACCGCCGAGAGCTTTGGAATAGCCGATACGTTTTATCTCCGAAAGCACCTTTTCCGCCGTTTTCCCATCCGCCCCTGCGAACGCGAGGATACGCCGTGCGTTCGGGAGCGCTTCGGCATTTTCTTTTCCGAAAAGCTTGCGATCGTCCGCGTCGTGCAGCAGAGCGATCAGGGAAACAAGCGTTCCATCCGCGTTTTCCGTTTCCGCGAAGGTGAGAGCGAGACGCTCCACCCGCGCCACGTGGTCAACGCCGTGCCCCGAGGATTCTTTGCCGAGAAGCCCGGCGACCTCTTCTCTCACAACGGAAAGCTTCATTTTTCCGCCTCCGTCAGCTTCAGGGTGACCGTACAGGTATTGTATTTATACAAAGAGGAGTCGTTGGTGCCGCCGGGAGCCTCGGCAAGACGGAACGAAGATTCTTTCACGGCATCAGCCGATATATTCACGTCGGAGGCCGTGTCAAAAATAACGCTGCCGGTGATCTCACCCTTATCGGGGACGTTGAGCTTTGCTCCGTCTTTTATATACAGATAAGCGTCCGCTCTGCCCGTGGGATAGGTGGTACCCGCCCAGAAAAGATCGTCGAGCACGGTGAAGCCGTTGTCGGTGAGCATGAGTCCGCCCTTGACGTTCACGACCGCGCCGCTCTCCGCCGTAAGCTGAGCGCCGGGCAGGAAACGGTAATATTTATCGAAGTTATACGTACCTTCTCCGAACAGGAAGGTCGTTTCGCCGTCGATGTTCACGTATTTGCATTTGTCGCTGGACAGATCCATACCGGCGATGTTCATGGAAGCCGAAACGAAATCCGCGCCGCCCGTGAATTCATATACGTCGCGGTAAGCGCCCTTTGTTATGTTCGCCGCCGAGCCCTGCGTGAGATCTGCATCCCATACGACCGTGCGTACACAGACCGCGCCCGCGTGCAGCCGGATGAGACCGTTGTCTTTGCCGATGACGGGCATACGGGTGTAATTCTGCCCCTCGCCCGCATACATTTTCACCGTCGCGATCACCGAAGAGCCGCTGTTGATGACGAGCTTTGCCCGCACGGTGGTCATTGTGTATTCAAAAATGGGATAATTTTTGAGCTTGTTCACCTGCGTGAAGGTCTCGAACGTACCGCCGCGCCAATGGTCGATGGAATACGTTTCGTACATTTTCGCGCCGTTTTCGAGGATCACGGTACCGCTGCCCTCAATCCTGCCCGAAGCGTCGAGCAAAGCACCGGCCTTCACGTTGATCGCGCCTTCGAGAGCGATCTGTCCGTAGCCGCCCGAAATGCCGTAGCCGGTGGGGATACCGCCGCCCACGCGCGAGGTCACGGCGTTCACAAGCAGCGTGCCGTTCACGGTGAGTTCCGCACCCTCCGGTACGGTAAGCGTGCGATACAGCGTGCCGTTCGTCGCTTCATTTCCTCCCGTCAGACGGTCGGGATTGTAACCGTTGTCCATATAGCCCTTATCGTACACCATACACGGAACAACGAGTGTAACGCCTTTCTTTATCTGAGCGGAAGCGTCGAGCGCACAGTTTCGCAGTACAAAGACCGTATCGCCCGCTTTTGCCGCCGACAAAGCGTCGGTAAGCTTTTCATACGTCGTGCTCCCTATGGCGGCGTCATACACGCCGGCAGGGATAAACACCGCCGTGAGAGAAACGCTGTCATACACGGTAAACGTATACTGCAGCTCGTGCCATACCCTATTGCCGTTTTCGTCCGCAAAACAGAGGAATTCATATCCGCTCTTCGCCGCCGCTTTCAGCGTGACGGTATCGGAGGAAGCCACGGTATTGGCCCCCATGGTCAGCGCCTCGCTTCCGCAGAGCGCGGTAAGCGTGCCGCACTCGGAGGGAGAAACACCGAGCGTGACGGTCTTATCGCCGGAATACCAGCATACGTTTCTGATCGCGGCGATATCCCCGCCTTCGGCATCCGATTTATCCTTGACATAACCGAGATACAGCGTGACAGCCGTATCGTCCGTTCCTCCGTTTATATTGAGCTCCACCGTCTGCCAACCGGTTTCGCCGCTGACGAACACGGTATCGGCAAATTCTTTTTTCTTTGTAAACGGCCCCGTATAGCCGTAATCCAGCCCGTCGAAAGACTTTTCGCTCGAAACGTACAGTTCGAAACACAGAATACCGCTTCCCTTCACGGTAAGCGAAAGGTTCGAGGCAGAATCATCCGCGCCTTTGTTCGAGCTTTTGTATGCGACCGCGCCTTCCGCGCTCAGCTCGGGCGCGTACACCCACGGATAGTCCGCATTGATCGCATTCTTGATCTCCACGGGGGCGGAAGAAGCGGTGAGCAGATTTTTCAGCGCGGGGATCGCGGTCTGTTCCGCAAATATTTTTTCGCAGAAGGAACACTTTTTGAGAGCCGTAAGACCGTCCTCGTCAAAAGTCGGCGCTTTATAGCCGCATTCGACGACGGTGTGTCCCTTCGCGGGGATGGTCTCCTGTTTCACGAGCGTTTTTCCGCAGACGGTACACACTTTCCCGTCGGTCAGCCCCGTGTTTTCGCAGTCCGGGGCTTTGCCCGCTATGATTTTTTCAACGTGTCCCTTTGCGGGGATGCTTTCCTGTTTTATGAGCGTTTCTCCGCAGACGGAACACACTTTTCCGTCGGTGACTCCGGTGTTTTCGCAGTCCGCCGCTTTGCCCGCTACGATTTTTTCAACGTGTCCCTTTGCGGGGATGGCCTCCTGTTTTACGAGCGTTTCTCCGCAGACGGTACACACTTTTCCGTCGGTGAGTCCGGCGTTTTCGCAGTCCGCCGCTTTACCGGCAGCGACCTTTTCGTTATGCGCAAAGCCCTTTTCGAGTCCTACGCTGCGCCGAAGAATAAGTCTTGCGTCACCGGCGGTGATCCTGTCGTCGCGGTCGATATCGCCGCGTTCCTCCATGCGATCATCTTTCTTTTCCAGTCCCACCGAGCAGCGAAGAACGAGTCTTGCGTCCGCGGCGGTCACTCTCCCGTCGGCGTCCGCGTCGCCCATCGCGGGACAAAACGAGCCCGCCCCCGCCGAAGAGGTGAGAGCGAGCGAACCTATCATTATTACAGCACAGACAAACAAGAAAAACACTTTTTTCATTTTATCCATCCTCTTTTCTTTTATAAAAGTATCAAGGATAAATAATTCCGAATTCCGGATTTATTTAATTACCTCTTTTATCCTCTCGGCCATTCCCGTCGGATCCAGCGCGGCCAGCGAATGCGCGTCGGTGCCCACGACGAAATGCACGCCCGCTTCCCTTCCGAGCATGAAAAACCGCTTGGAAAACTCCGGATACTTAAAGAACGTAGGCGTGTGGATCTCCCACGAGCATCCCGCTCTTTCTCCCTTTTCAAGGATGCGTCCGAGCTCGGCGTCCGAAAGGCACCGCAGCATTTCGATTCGCTGATCTTCGTCGAAAAATTTCATTTTGCACGGAGAAAACGGATGCGCTATATTATCCGGGCGTCCCGTTTCAAGCAGCGCGTCGAGCACCTGCAGCATGTGCGCCGCGTAGCCCGCCGGAGAGCGGTCCTCCGGGTGCTCCCAGGAAGAAAGATGATAATGGATATGCGAATAGGAGGCGAAATCAAGCGCCTTGTCCACCTCGTAAGGTTCCGCGTATTTTCCGACGCCGTACGCCGAAAGTTCCGCGCCGACAAGCACCTTTACGGGGGTGTTTATCCCTTTGAGGCGCTCTTTCAGCTCTGAAAAATTCGCATAGGAGTCGATATCGTCACCGGGGTCGGAATGGTCGGTCACGGCAAGCGTCCGCAAACCGTATTTTTCCGCGGAGGCGATCATAGCCTCGAAAGTCATTTCGGGCTTAGAGCATTTGGAATACACCGAATGGGTGTGCATGTTGTTTCTGACGAGCTCTTCCGGAACGTAGGTCTTTTCGGTAAAAAACATCGTTACACCACTACTTCGCTTAATAGTTTGAAAAATTCGATCATGCCGGTCTTTTTGTATTCCTTTGAGGGAGCCGTTTTATCAGCGGGAACGTCTTCACTTACCGAAGTAAAGTCGATAGTGGATTCCACTTTTTTATTTTTATTCATCGCCTCGATGCGAAGAAGCTTATCTCCGTTCATATAAACGTAATAGAACTCATCCTCGTCAGGAAGAAGATAGCGCTTGCAGGAAACGCCGTTCAGCGCCGCGTCGGAAACGTTCAGCGCCTTATCGAGAGCCCCCATACGGCTGAAGCCCATTTCGTCGGCATTGAACAGCTCGTCCGCATCGCCGCCCATCATGGTTTTCAGCATGGAATTGATCTCCATATACGCTTTTTTCTCGGGATAGATCATATACGAATCATCCCCGACAACGAGGATACCGATATTGACCCCCTCGAAATCCGAGGTCATATAAAGCGTATCGTCGGTCACCGCAAGCTCCATGGGAGAAGTGCCTTCGGCATCGGTGATCGAGCCGACGGCGTAGAAATGTCCGCTGCGGTAGATATCGTATTCGTTTTTCGACGCCGCGGGAGCGGAGGTCGTTTCTTCGTGTGAAGAAGCGGTCGTTTTTTCCTCGTGCGCTTTTGTGGTCGCAGCGGAAGTACCCTCCGGCGCTTTGGCGGAGGTCTTTTCCTCTTCCTTTGCTCCGGTCGTCGCCGGAGTTTCGTTTCCGGAGACGTTTTCATCGTTTTTTTCTGTCGCCGCAGGCTCTTCTTCCGCAGCAGTGCTCTCTTCGGAGGTTGACGCCTGCGTGCCGCTCTCTTTTGTCGTTTCTCCGTTTTCATCGGAGAAAGCCGATCCGTTATCAAGGGCTGCGGTAGTTTCGACAGCCCCCGTATTTCCGCCGTCGGTTGGTTTTATGTTGCCGAGATTGCCGAGCATCTTCACAACGACCGCTCCGCCCGCAATGAGCAGAACAACGAACAGAGCGAGAAGAACGAGAACGATCCTCAGCGCTTTTTTCTTTTTGGGCACAGCGGGAGTCTGTATATCATCCGTATTTTCGGGAATATTGACTTTTTCGTTTTCCATGCGTATTCTCCTTATTCATCGACGCAAATGCATATATAAATTGATTATATACCGACCGGAGCGATGTGTCAAATAAATAATAAGAAGGTTTCGTTTGACATATCGACGCTTTAATGGTATGATAAATTGTTAAAATTTATATTAAAAGGAGCCTTTGACTTCTATGAATAAGATCAGCGCGAAAGGAAAAAGCTTCGTTGACGAAAGCGGAAGAGAAAGAATATTCAACGGCGTGAATTTCGTATACAAGGGCTGTAAAGTTTCCGACGACGGAAAAGTGCACTACCACACCGAGCTCAACGAGGAAACAGCCGCCGCTCTCGCAAAGCGCGGCATGAACATCGTGCGCCTCGGCGTGACGTGGGCGGGCACGGAGCCCGAAATGTGCCGCTACAACGATGTCTATCTTTCCGAGGTGAAAGAGACCGTTGATATCTGCGCGAAATACGGCATTTACGTTTACATCGACTTCCACCAGGATCTGTATTCCCCCGTCACCAACGGCGACGGCGCACCCGCGTGGGCAGCGCTGCTCGACGGTGCGAAGGTACACCCCATGCGCTTTATCTGGGCGGAGGGTTATTTCTGGGGCAGAGCCTGCCACCGCGCCTTCGACAATTTCTGGGCGAACACCGAAATCAAGGGAAGAGGCTTACAGGACCGCTTCTGCGACATGCTGAAATACACCGTACGCTATCTGTCCGGCTGCGAAAACATCGTAGCTTACGACGTACTCAACGAGCCGTTTCCCGGCACCCCGGGCGGAAAGATTTTCCGCAACCTCGTGGTGAACGGCGTGGGTACGCTCCTCGTCAGCAAACGGGTAGACCGTAAAAAAATGATCTCGGACGCGCTTTCGGGCAGGATCATGGACGCGCTCTCGGTCGCCGACGATCCGATCGTTTATCACGGCGTGATCGACAACGCGCATAAGATCCTCAAAAAATTCGATACCGAATGCTATTATCCGTTCTTGAAGCGCTGCTGCGAGGCGGTGAGATCGGTTTCTCCCGACGTGATGATCTTCATGGAAAACAGCTATTATTCCAACCTCGGCATCCCCTACGAGTGCCCGCGCGTTGTCTACGACGACGGGAAAGAGGAAAAAAATCTCGCTTTCGCCTGCCACGGCTACGATATCACCGTAGACACGCCTCTCACCAACAGCGCGAGCCCCTACCGCGTGGATTTCATCTTCGACGAGCATAAGCGCAGTCAGAAAAAGCTCGATATGCCCGTATTGGTTGGCGAATGGGGCGGCATGGTGCCCGGCAGCGAGGAATATCCCGCGCTCGAGCATCTCGTGGACAAATTCGACGCGAACCTCTGGAGCCAGACCTACTGGCACTATCATCCGCAGCTCACCGGCGGAGAGAGCCGCATCATGGATATCCTCGCCCGTCCGTACCCGATGGCGGTATCCGGAAAAATAAAGAAATACGGCTACGACCGGAAAGAAAAGACCTTCACGCTCAGCTATTCCTGCGACGGCAACGTAAAAACGCCCACCCTTATCTACCTGCCCTCTCAGCCGAAAAAGATCCTTTCCACGAAAAAATATTTCCTCAAAGAGGAAAACGGTGCCTGCATCCTCAGCATTTACGCGGGCAAGGGCGAATGCATCGTGAAAGCGGAATGGTAAAAGGATGAAATACTTCTTTCTTTATATCGCCCTTATAACGCTCGTCACCGTGATCGTCACTGTATACGATAAGGTCGCGGCAAAAAAACGGCCTAAGCACAGAGTGCCCGAAAAAACTCTTCTTCTCTTCGGCATACTCGGCGGCGCTTTGGGAGAATATATTACCATGCTCCTCATCCGCCACAAAACGCAGCACAAAAAATTCATGATCGGACTTCCGGTCATCCTCGTTTTACACGCGGTACTCATTGCGGCATTATATCTGTATAATATTTTTTGATTCGGAATTTTATATCCGGACCGATAATCAAGGAGAATAAGAAAACATGTTAGAACTGAAGCACGTCGGTTTCAAGGTGTCAAACGAGACCGGCGGTGATGATCTTGAGATCATCGAGGATATAAGCTTTACCTTAGAGGACGGAAAGTTCCTCGTCATCACGGGCCCGAACGGCGGCGGCAAATCCACCCTCGCCCGCCTTATCATGGGCATAGAAAAGCCCACCTCGGGACAGATATTATATAACGGACAGGATATCGCCGGTCTCTCCATCACCGAGCGCGCGAAGCTCGGCATCGGCTACGCCTTCCAGCAGCCGCCGCGCTTCAAGGGACTCACCGTGCGCCGTCTTCTGAGCCTCGCTCACGGCTCGGAGCTTCCCGAGGACGAGTGCTGCTCGTATCTCACGCGCGTAGGCCTCTGCTCGATGGACTACCTGAACCGCGAGGTGGACAACTCCCTCTCCGGCGGCGAAGTAAAAAGAATAGAGATCGCCACCCTCATGGCGCGCGACTTAGGACTTGCCATCTACGACGAGCCGGAGGCGGGCATCGACCTCTGGAGCTTTTCCATGCTCGTGAAGAGCTTCCGTATGCTGACCTCCGCGAAAAACGAAAGCGTCATCATCATCTCCCATCAGGAGCGCATCATGCAGCTTGCCGACGAGATCATCGTGATCGCTGACGGCAAAATACGTTCGCAGGGCACGAAGGAAGAGATTCTCCCCTCCCTTTTAGGCGAATTCGACCGCAAGTGCGATTTACGAGGCGAAAAGGAGGGTGCGGAAAATGCTTGATATCACCGATAAAAACCTGCTCAAAACGATATCCGACGTAAGCTACATCCCTCCCGAGGCGGCCTACAACATCCGCAAGAACGGCGCGGGCGTGGAACGCCGCACCAACAAAAACGTGGAGATCATCAATAAAACGGACAAGCCCGGCATCGACATCAAAATTCGTCCCGGCACCGTGGGCGAAACGGTGTACATCCCCGTCATCATCACCGACACGGGCGTGGACGACCGGGTATACAACGATTTCTATATCGGCGAGGGAGCCGACGTGACCATCATCGCGGGCTGCGGCATCCACAATTCCGGGTGCGAGGAATCCCGTCACGACGGCATCCACCGCTTCTTCATCGGCGAAAACGCGAAGATCAAATACATCGAGAAGCACTACGGCGAGGGCGAAGGTACCGGCGCACGTGTCCTCAACCCCACCACCGAGGTCTATATCGGCAAAAACGGCGTGTGCGATATGGAGAGCGTGCAGATCAAGGGCGTGGACTCCACCGAACGCGAAACACTCGCCAAGCTTGAAGCGGGCGCGAAATTCCGCGTCACCGAGCGTCTTATGACCCACGGAAAGCAGATCGCGCATTCCAACATGACCGTGGAGCTCAACGGCGACGGCGCCTCCTCACAGATCATCTCCCGTTCGGTGGCGAAGGACTCCTCCGAGCAGGTATTCTATCCCGTGGCGGTCGGCAACGCCCCCTGCCACGCGCACGTGCAGTGCGACTCCATCATCATGGACGAGGCGAAGATACGCTCCATCCCCGCCATCAGCGCCAACAACGCCGACGCGCAGATCGTACACGAGGCGGCGATCGGCAGGATCAACAACGACCAGCTCTTAAAGCTGATGACCTTCGGGCTCAACGAAGAGCAAGCCGAAGAGATCATCATCGAGGGCTTCTTAAAATAAACCATGGATTTTATTGATTTTCATTCTCACGTCTATCCGGAGGCGATCGCCGCCAAGGCGACGGCAGCGACCTGCGATTTCTACGACATCGTAACGCCTTTCATCGGCACGCCGGAGGAAAAAAGCAGAGTGGACGCCGAAAACGGCATCGTAAAAAGCGTGATCCTCCCCGTGGCGGTCGCGCCGAAGCACGTACACAGCATCAACGAATTTACGCGCAAGACCGCCGGAGAGCATCCGGAGTTCATCCCGTTCGGCACGGTGCACGCCGCCGACGAGCACATCCTCGAAGAAGCCGCCGCTTTTGAAGACATGGGCTTTTTCGGGATCAAGATGCATCCCGACATGCAGCGCTTCGACATCGACGACGAAAGACTTCTGCCGCTTTACGACATGATCCAGGGCAGACTGCCCGTCATGTTCCATTCCGGCGATCCGCGCTATACGTGGAGCCATCCCGAAAAAATAAAGCGCATCCTGCGCGAATTCCCGCGTCTTGTCGTCATCGCGGCGCACATGGGCGGCTGGAGCTTTCAGGAAACGGCGTTTCCCCTGCTGAAAAACGAGGAACGCTGCTTCGTGGACACCAGCTCTTCCACGCGCTCCCTCCCCACCGAAAAGACCATGGAATATATCCGCGGCTACGGCACGGAACGAGTGCTCTACGGCTCGGACTACCCCGTGGGTGACCCGGCGGGGCACATCGAAACGCTGATGGGACTTCCCCTTTCGGACGACGAAAAAGAAAAAATAGCGCACAAAAACGCGGAAAATTTTCTCCGCACGTTTTCCCCCACGAAAAACTTTTCATTATAATGTTGAAAAAAATATTATATGGGTATATAATATCCGCCAATATGATATTTTTTCATATAAGAAAATAATTGAATGAAGGAGATCAGACACATGAAAAAGTTCATAGCACTCGCACTCGTTCTCGTGCTCGCTCTCGGCGTATTCGCCGCCTGCGGCGCAAAGACCAATGAAGACACCACCACCGCTGCCGGTGAAGACACCACCGTAGCAGAGAAACCCGAAACCATCATGATCGCCGTTCCCAACGACACCACCAACGAAGCAAGAGCCCTTCTTCTTCTTGAAGACCTCGGCTACATAAAGCTCAAAGAGGGCGCGGGCATCACCGCCACCAAGCTCGACATCGAAGAGAATCCCTTCAACATCGAAATCAAAGAGGTCGAGGCCGCTCAGATCCCCAACATGCTGCAGGATACCGATTTCTCCGTGATCAACTCCAACTACGCCATCGCCGCGGGCATCGATCCCAAGACCGCCGCTCTCGCGCAGGAAGGCGCCGCCTCCGCTTACGCCAACATCCTTGCCGTAAAGGAAGGCAACGAAAACGAACCCAAGATCCTCGCTCTCAAGGCCGCTCTCGAAAGCCAGGCCGTAGCGGATTTCATTGACGAGACCTACGGCGGCAGCGTAGTAGGCGTAGTAGAGAATCCCGGCGACGGCTTCAATACCGAGCTCGATTACGAAGCTCTCAAGGGCGAGACCATCAAGGTAGCCGCTTCTCCCGCTCCTCACTGCGAGATCCTTGCCATCGCCAAGGACATCCTTGCTCAGAAAGAGATCACCCTCGACATCGTTGAATTCACCGACTACGTTCAGCCCAACATGGTCGTAGAAGACGGTCAGTGCGACGCAAACTACTTCCAGCACGTTCCGTATCTTGATGATTTCAACGCGCAGAACGGTACTCACGTCGTATCCGTAGCCGCTATCCACGTGGAACCCATGGGCATCTACGGCGGCAAGCAGACCACTCTCGATATTTTCCAATAATATTTATCAAAAGGCGTAATACCCCATGATAGAGATAAAAAACCTTTCCAAGACCTTCACCACCTCCGACGGGGTGGTGGAGGCCCTTAAAAATAATACGATCACCGTGAACGACGGCGAGATCTTCGGTATCATCGGTATGTCCGGCGCGGGCAAATCCACGCTCGTAAGATGTATCAACATGCTCGAACGTCCCACCGAAGGACAGGTAGTGATCGACGGCGTGGACATGGCGTCGCTTTCCCCCAAGGAGCTCCGGAAGACCCGTGAGAGCATCACGATGATCTTTCAGGGCTTCAATCTGCTTATGCAGCGCACCTGTCTCAAAAACATCTGCTTCCCGCTCGAACTGGCGGGCATGAAAAAAGCCGAGGCGAAAAAACGCGCTCTCGAGCTTTTGGAGACCGTAGGTCTGCCCGATAAGGCCAACGCCTATCCCGCGCAGCTTTCCGGCGGCCAGCAGCAGCGCATCGCCATTGCGCGTGCGCTCGCAACGAACCCGAAGATCCTGCTCTGCGACGAGGCGACCAGCGCTCTCGACCCGAAGACCACGCATTCGATCCTTGAACTCATCAAGGATATCAACCGTACGCTCGGCATCACCGTGATCGTCATTACCCATCAGATGAGCGTCGTGGAGGAAATATGCTCCCGCGTCGCCATTCTCGACAACGGCACGGTGGTGGAGGAAGGGAACGTCTCCGACGTATTCTCGTCCCCGAAATCCGACGCTGCGAAGCGTCTCGTCTTCCCCGAGGGCTTCGACGCTCCCGTGGTGCAGAGCTTCCACGATGAAAACCGCATCCGTGTGGTATTCAACGGTGCCGACGCGGCCGGCACGCCCATGATCGCGAAAATGGCGATCGAAAAGGGCATCTATGCCAACATCATGGCGGCGTCCACCAAAACCATCGGCGGCATGGCTTACGGCAATATGCTGCTGGGCATTCCCGGCGGCAAAGAGACCGTGGAGGAAGCAAAGGCCTATTTACAGTCCGTTCCGGACGTGACCGTTGAGGAGGTGACCGACTGATGTATTCCAACATATTTACCCCCGAAGCTTTCGCGGAAGCCCTGTCGGTCGTAAAATCGGAGTTTTTAGGCGCTCTGTGGGAGACTTTTTACGTCACCGTTCTCTCCACGCTGTTCGCGTCCGTCATCGGTCTGCCCCTCGGCGTTCTGCTCGTGGCGGGCGATAAGGACGGCGTGATGCCCCTGCCGAAGATCATTTTGCAGGTGCTCAACGTCATCATAAATCTCCTGCGCTCCATCCCGTTCCTCATCCTCATGATCATGGCGCTCCCCTTAGCGAGAGCCATCGTGGGCACCTCCATCGGTTCCACGGCGTCCATCGTTCCGCTCGTCATCGCGGCGTTCCCGTTCATCGCCCGATTGGTGGAAGGAAGCCTGCGCGAAGTGAGCCCCAACATCATCGAGGCGGCGCAGAGCATGGGCGCGAGTCCCCTGCAGATCATCCTCAAGGTGATGATCCCCGAGAGCGTCCCCTCGCTTATCTCCAACGCCACGATAGCGATCACCACCATTCTCGGATATTCGGCGATGAGCGGCATGATCGGCGGCGGCGGACTCGGCATGATCGCCACCAACTACGGCTACTACCGGTATAAATACCTTATCATGTATATCGCCGTCATCATCCTCGTACTGCTGGTACAGATCTTCCAGAGCATCGGTACCCGTCTCGCGACGAAATGCGATAAAAGACTTAAACACTGACAAGAAAGCGGCGCCGTATAATAAGCGGCGCCGCTTTTGTATACATTGCAGTTTGAAGCGC
>JAZLHN010000055.1:0-12358 GCA_045616815.1 Acutalibacteraceae bacterium | reverse complement strand
TACTTTTGTACGCCTTCGGGCAAGCAAAAGCAAGGCTGAAGCCTTGCTTTTGCTCAGTTTGTCCGTTCTTCATCTTTTTTTCCTATCCCCTCAAAAGGGGGTGTAAAAAAACTTTCGTTTTTTTACACCCCCTTTTTTATTCCTTTTATTCGGTAAGCTCCAGCCATTCCGTTTCGATCTCCTCCGCACGCAGCGTGAGTTTTTCGATCTCGGAGGTAAGCTCCATTACCTTTTCATAATCCGCCGCCGTTTCCGGTGAGGACAATTCAAGCGAAAGCGCTTCTCTCATTTTTTCGTTTTCGGCGAGCTCCGTTTCGAGCTTTTCGATGCGCGAGGCGCGTTTTCTTTCGTTCCGTTCGCGCTCTTTGCGCAGCATGTATTCGTTGGGCTTCTTTTCTTTCGTCTGCGTTTCGCTCACGGGAGCGTTTTTTATTTTCTCCACGTACGTATCATAGTTTCCGTCAAGCGTACGGATATGTTCCCCGTCGAAGCTCATGATCTTCGAGGCGATACGGTTTACGAAATAGCGGTCGTGCGAAACGCATAAAAGTGTGCCGTCAAAGCCGTCGAGTGCCTTTTCGAGCACCTCGCGCGATGCGATATCGAGATGATTGGTAGGCTCGTCAAGGATAAGAAAATTCGGCTTCTGCAATATGAGGATCAGAAGTGCCACTCTCGCACGCTCACCACCGGAAAGATCGGACATCAGCTTGTCGATATCGTCGTCCTTAAAGTTGAACACACCGAGATAACCGCGGATCTCCGGTACCGTCATGCCGGGAAAACGGTCGTAGATCTCATTCAGTACCGTTTTATTCGACATAAGCTCCCGCTGCGTCTGTTCAAAATAACCGACCTGTACGTTGTGTCCGAAACGCGAAAGGCCCGTATCCTTGGACACCTTATTCATCAGCATGGAGAGAAGCGTCGATTTGCCGCAGCCGTTCGGACCTAAAATAAACACCTTTTCGCCGCGGAATATCTTGAACGTGACATCCGAAAACAGAGTTTTTCCGTCGTAGCCTTTGCTTAAATTTTCGGCGATCAGCACCTCGTCGCCGGAACGTACCGCCGCCGAGAACTGCAGCTTTACCGTTTTTTCTTTCTCCGGAAGCTCCGGCAGAGACTCACGGATCCGCTCGATCTGTTTTTCCTTGCTCGCGATCGTGATATAATTGCGCTCCTGATTGAACTGCTTCTGCTGTTCGATCATTTTTTCTATGCGCTTTATCTCGGTCATGCCCTTTTCGTACTCGCGGCGATCGCTTTCAAGGCGAAGCTCCTTGTTTTTCATATACGTCGAGTACGAACCCTTGCCGGCGAACACCTTTTTTCCGGAGATCTCAAGTGTTTTTTCCGTCGTGCGGTCAAGGAAATAACGGTCGTGCGATATAACGACGACGGAGCCCTTGTATTTGGAAAGGAAATCCTCGAGCCATTCCACGCTCGTGATATCAAGATGGTTCGTAGGCTCGTCGAGAAGCATAAGATCGGGCTCGCTCAGCAAAAGCTTGCCGAGACTGAGCTTTGTGCGTTGGCCGCCGCTGAGGGCGGAAACGGGAAGATTCTCCTCTTCCGCGGTAAAGCCGAGACCGCGCAGGCAGGAATGGGCGCGAGCTTCATAAGTAAGCCCGCCTTTGTTTTGGTATTCCTCCGTAAGGGCAGCCTGCCGGTCTATGTATTCCTTTACCTGTCCGCCGGTCAGTTCCACCTTACGGTGAAGGTCTTCGAGCTCGGCTTCCATATCTTTCAGGAAGTCGAACACCGTGAGGATCTCGCCGTAAACGGTAAGTCTGCTCCCGGCGCAGGCATGCTGCTCCACAAAACCGACCCGCGTGGCAAACGCCTTGATAACGCTGCCGTCGGTCGTATCGAGCTGTCCCGTGATCAGCCGGAACAACGTCGTTTTGCCGCTTCCGTTCGCGCCGATCAGACCGATGCGGTCTCCCTTTTCGATATTGAAATTTACGTTTTTCAGAATATCTCTCTGCGCAAAAGACAGACAGACGTTCTGACAACTGACAAGAGGCATTTTATTCTTTACGTCCTTGTTTCAAGTATTTTCATGCTGCCGGAGAGCTTATATTCGCCGTAAGCAGCAGGGATAAACACGCTGCAGCCTTTTTTGAGCTCATACGAAACGGTTTTTCCCGTGATCATTCCTTCGCCCTCTAATACGAGAAGCGATACGAAGGACTTTTCAACGGCGGCGTCGGTGAAATCGCCGTCTACGTTCAAAGCCGTCATCGAAAAATATTCACAGCCGGTAAGATAGGTCTTCACGCCGCCCTCGTATTCGACCGGTTCGCCCGCGGGCGCGAAACCGCCTTCGGGATGAGTAAGCTCCACAACGTCGATCGCTTTCTGGATGTGCAGTTCGCGCGGCTTGCCGTCTTTGCCCGGACGGTTATAGTCATAGACCCGGTAGGTGGTATTGGAGCTCTGCTGCACCTCGGCAAGAAGGATGCCCTTGCCGATCGCGTGGAGCATACCGGATGGGATGAATACCACGTCGCCCGCCTTCACGTTGACAAAATTCAGCACGTCCTCCGTACGTCCCGCCTTCACCATTTCGGCGAATTCTTCGCGGCTCATTTCTTTGCTCACACCGTAAACAAGCTGCGCGTCCGGCTCGGCTTCGAGGATATACCACGCTTCCGTCTTACCGTTTTCATTTTCTACTCTGCGCGCGTATTCGTCACCGGGATGCACCTGTATGGAGAGCTTATCGCAGGCGTCGATGATCTTGATGAGTACGGGGAAATCGGGGATATTCGCGTTATCCGTACCGAGCACTTCCCTGCCCTCTGTTTCGATGACCTCGGCAAGCGTTTTTCCGTCGTATTCTCCGCCTGTGACATACGCGGGGCCGTCTTTATGACACGAAAGCAGCCATGCCTCGGCAATATTGTTTTCAGTGGTCGTAAAGCCGAAATTTTCGATCAGTTTTCTGCCGCCCCATATCGTATCCTTTACGGTCGGTTTTAATGATAATATTTCCATTCCTTTTCCTCCGTCCGATTTTTTCAAATATACATTATATCAAAATTTCCTTCTTTCGTCAATTATCGACCGGGATATTCTTTTGAATTCTTGCATTCAGTATATCGTTCGTACACCCGCCGCAATTTCTGCACTCGGCATAATGCGTACAGCGTATCTCTCTCGTTCCGTTATGGAACACCGTTTCCTCCAATACGATATTCTGCCGAAGCACGCAGCAATACTGCTCATAAGTCAGCTTATGCTTGTTCATTCGCATTCCCCTCCGCAATCTGTTTCATTACTTATTATAAGCAGATCCTGCCGTAAAAATAATTGAAATCCTTTAAAATTATTATATCGTCATAATGTATATCGGGACGAACATATAATGTAGCGGATCTGATAAAACGGAGGGAAATATGAACAAAACCTTACTTATTTTTGCGGTCGCCGGTGCCGTACTTCTGATATACTCATTGAAAAAACTGAAATTCAGATATACCCTTCTGTCGGCCCTCAGCGGAACGGCCGCTTTCTTCGCGGCGGATTTCATTACGCTTTTTCTGCACACGGAGCTTCCGTTGAACGCCTTTTCTCTATCGGTGAGCGCGATCGGAGGAATACCGGGCGTCATACTGCTCGTGCTCGCACAAACGTTTCTGATAAACTAAAAAATGCTATCCGAAAGATCGGATAGCATCTTTTATTAACGGTTATTAAGAAACGAATTATTCGTTGATCTCGATAACAACGCCGGAGCCTACGGTTCTGCCGCCTTCACGGATAGCGAAACGAAGGTTCTTTTCGATAGCGATGGGGGTGATAAGTTCAACGTTCATATCAACGTGGTCGCCGGGCATGCACATTTCAGTGCCTTCGGGAAGAGTGATAACGCCGGTAACGTCGGTGGTTCTGAAGTAGGACTGAGGACGATAGTTGTGGAAGAAAGCAGTATGACGTCCACCTTCATCAGCCTTAAGAACGTAAACCTGGCCTACGAACTTGGTGTGAGGATGAATGGTGCCGGGTTTAGCAAGAACCTGGCCTGTTTCGATCTCGGTTCTGGCTACACCACGAAGAAGGCAACCAACGTTGTCGCCGGCCTCTGCATAGTCAAGGGTCTTTCTGAACATTTCGATACCGGTAACAACTACGGATCTCTTTTCATCGGTAAGACCAACGATCTCTACGGTTTCACCGGTCTTGAGCTGTCCACGCTCAACTCTGCCGGTAGCAACGGTGCCACGGCCGGAGATGGTGAATACGTCCTCTACGGGCATAAGGAAGGGAAGGTCAGCAAGACGATCGGGAGTGGGGATGTAGCTGTCAACAGCGTCCATAAGATCCCAGATGGGCTTGAGTTCGGGAGCGTTCATGTCGCCGCCGGCATACTCAAGAGCCTTAAGAGCGGAACCCTGGATGATGGGGGTATCGTCGCCGGGGAATTCGTACTCGTCAAGAGTTTCACGGATTTCCATTTCAACGAGTTCAAGGAGTTCGGGGTCATCGACCTGGTCAACCTTGTTCATGAAAACGATGATGTAAGGAACGCCAACCTGACGGGCAAGGAGAAGATGCTCCTTGGTCTGAGCCATGGGGCCGTCGGTGGAAGCGATAACGAGGATAGCGCCGTCCATCTGAGCAGCACCGGTGATCATGTTCTTGATATAGTCAGCATGGCCGGGGCAGTCAACGTGAGCATAGTGACGGGTGTCGGTCTCATATTCAACGTGAGCGGTGTTGATCGTGATACCACGAGCTCTCTCTTCGGGAGCCTTATCGATGTTGGCGTAGTCAACGAAAGCTGCGCCGCCCTTCATAGCGAGGGTCTTGGTAATAGCAGCGGTAAGAGTGGTCTTGCCGTGGTCAACGTGACCGATGGTACCAATGTTTACATGGGGCTTAGTTCTGTTAAAATGTTCTTTTGCCATGAGAATATTGTCCTCCTTACGGTAATTTTATAATTTACTGATACAGTATAGCAGATAATTTATGGGAATGCAAGATATTTTATCATGAATCCCATCAGAAAAAGGAATTATTTCTTAGCTATCTGCTCTGCTATATTTTTGGGAACCTGAGCATATTTGCTGGGTTCCATTACGTACTGACCTCTGCCCTGCGTCTTGGAACGGAGATCGGTAGCGTAACCGAACATGGATGCAAGCGGAACTTCGGCGTTGATCTGGGTAGCGCCGTTGCGGTTTTCCTGATCGAGGATCATGCCGCGGCGGGAGTTGATATCTCCGATGACCGCACCGATGTAATCGTCCGGAACCGTGACCGCTATCTTCATGATGGGCTCCATGAGCACGGGAGCGGCCTTCGACATAGCGTCCTTGAATGCCATGGAACCGGCAGTCTTGAATGCCATTTCGGAAGAGTCGACCTCGTGATAAGAACCGTCTTCGAGTATGCACTTGACGTCAACAACGTTGTATCCCGCAAGAACGCCCGAGAGCATAGCTCCCTTGACGCCCGCTTCAACGGCGGGGATATATTCCTTCGGGATGGCACCGCCGACAACGGCGTTAACGAATTCGTAGCCTTTGCCGGGGTTGGGCTCGATGGTCATCTTAACGTGACCGTACTGGCCGTGACCGCCGGACTGACGGGCAAACTTCGTATCCGTGTAAGCGGACTTGCTGATGGTCTCGCGGTAAGCGACCTGAGGCGCGCCTACGTTGGCTTCCACCCGGAATTCGCGCAGCATTCTGTCGACGATGATCTCGAGGTGAAGCTCACCCATACCCGCGATAATGGTCTGACCGGTTTCTTCATCCGTGTAATATTTGAACGTGGGATCTTCCTCGGAGAGCTTCATGAGAGCGATGCCCATCTTCTCCTGACCGGCTTTGGTCTTGGGCTCGATGGCTACTCTGATAACGGGCTCGGGGAATTCCATCTGTTCGAGGATAATGGGAGCTCTTTCGGAGCAGAGAGTATCACCGGTGGTGGTGATCTTCACGCCTACTACGGCGCAGATATCGCCGCAATAGCACTGCTCGAGCTCCGCTCTGTGGTTTGCGTGCATCTGAAGGATACGACCGAGACGTTCGTTCTTGCCTTTAGTGGAGTTATAGACCATAGCGCCGGCTTCCGCGATACCGGAATAAACTCTGGTATAGCACAGCTTGCCCACGAAGGGGTCGGTAGCGATTTTGAAAGCGAGAGCGGAGAACGGAGCATCATCGGATACTTCGCGTTCGATCTCGTCGCCGGTCTTGGGATCGGTACCCTTTACGGCACCGATATCAAGGGGCGAAGGCATATAATCTATAACGGCGTCAAGAAGCTTCTGAACGCCCTTGTTGCGGTAAGAGGTACCGCATACTACGGGAACCATATCGTTGGCGATGGTCGCCTTACGGATGCAGGTCTTGATCTCGTCGATGGTAAGCTCTTCACCTTCGAAGAACTTTTCCATGAGAGCTTCGTCCTGCTCGGCAACGTGCTCGATAAGCTCGTCGTGATACTTCTGTGCAAGCTCCGCCATATCGTCCGGGATCGGAACGACCTCACTCTTGAGACCTTCCGCATCGTCGTATATGGTGGCGTTCATTTCCACGAGGTCAATGATGCCCTTGAAATCCGCTTCGGCTCCGATGGGGAGCTGGATCGGCACGGCGTTGCACTTGAGCCTGTCCTTCATCATGTCGATGACGTTGTAGAAATTCGCGCCCATGATATCCATCTTATTGACGTATACCATTCTCGGAACGTGGTATTTATCCGCCTGACGCCATACGGTCTCAGATTGGGGCTCAACACCGCCCTTTGCGCAAAGCACGGTTACGGAACCGTCGAGCACACGCAGCGAACGCTCAACTTCAACGGTGAAGTCAACGTGGCCGGGAGTGTCGATGATATTGACGCGGTGACCTTTCCAGAAGCACGTGGTAGCGGCGGAGGTGATGGTGATACCTCTCTCCTTCTCCTGTTCCATCCAGTCCATCGTGGCGGCACCGTCGTGGGTCTCGCCTAACTTATGATTTATACCCGTATAGAAAAGGATACGCTCCGTGGTGGTGGTTTTACCGGCATCGATATGAGCCATAATACCGATATTTCTTGTTAACTCAAGTGATACCTGTCTGGGCATAGTTTCCTCCAAAAAACGAACTGTAAAAAAAAGGTAAAAACGAAATTATCAGAAGCGGAAATGAGAGAACGCCTTGTTGGCTTCCGCCATCTTGTGGGTATCCTCGCGCTTCTTGTAAGCCGAACCGGTCTCGTTGACAGCGTCCATGATCTCGTTTGCAAGTCTTTCCTTCATGGTTCTCTCGGAACGGTTTCTCGCATAGAGAGTGATCCATCTGAGACCGAGAGTCTGTCTTCTTTCGGGACGAACTTCCATAGGAACCTGATAAGTGGAACCGCCTACACGGCGAGCCTTAACTTCGAGTAAAGGCATAACATTTTCCATGGCAGCCTCGAAAACTTCGAGGGGTTCCTTGCCTGTTTTTTCTCTGATGATGTCAAAAGCGTCGTAAACTATCTTCTGAGCTACGCCCTTTTTGCCATCGTACATAACACTGTTGATAAGACGTGTTACGAGTTTTGAGTTGTAAAGCGGATCGGGCAAAACGTCACGTTTTGCTATATTGCCTCTTCTTGGCACTTTACTTCCCTCCTTCATAGTAATGATATCATAGGTACTCGAGTGACAAATTCCCGTTGCGCCAATGGGAGGTATATATCATATATATAAACTCACATTGGTGATAAAAATCAACCTGCAAGAAGATTTTGTCTTAATCGAAAATTTGAAAGCGGCTTATTTTTTCTTAGCCTTTGCTTTCTTTGTGCCGTACTTGGAACGGGCCTGCATTCTGCCGTTAACGCCCTGGGCATCAAGTGTACCGCGGACGATGTGGTAACGCACACCGGGAAGGTCCTTTACACGGCCGCCACGGATGAGAACTACGGAGTGCTCCTGCAGGTTGTGACCTACGCCGGGTATATAAGCGGAAACTTCGATACCGTTGGTAAGACGAACTCTGGCGAGCTTTCTGAGTGCGGAGTTAGGCTTCTTGGGCGTATCGGTCTTAACGACTGTGCAAACGCCTCTCTTCTGAGGAGAGTTATGATCGGTCATAACGTTCTTCTTGGAGTTGAGACCTTTGCCGAGAGCGGGAGCCTTAGACTTCTTCTCAAGCGACTGTCTGCTGTTGCGTACAAGCTGGTTAAAGGTTGGCAAGTGGTTGCACCTCCTTACAAAAAGAATAAAATATTCAAAAGGGAAATATTGTGCAAATATTTCCCTTTTTGACGTGAAATTATTCGCCGAGAATGTATTTTACCATTCACGGGGGTGTTTTGTCAACACCTTTTACAAACTTTTTATTTAATTTTCGTTGAAATTACCCAAAGCATATTCGGAAATTTCATCATCGTCTTCATCGGCTTTTTCCACCTCTACGTCGGTGTAGCATTTCATGCCGGTACCGCAGGGAAGAAGCTTACCGATGATAACGTTTTCTTTCAGTCCGACGAGATGATCGACCTTACCCTTGATGGCAGCGTCGGTAAGAACGCGCGTGGTCTCCTGGAAGGAGGCGGCGGACATGAAGGAATCAGTGGCAAGAGAAGCCTTCGTGATACCGAGGAGCACGGGCTCGCAGGTAGCTTCGAGAGCCGCCATGCCTGCAGCTTCAGCATTCGCTCTTACTTCGGCGTTCGCGATCTTGAATTCGGATTTATCCACAGTGGAACCGGGAAGGAGCGAAGTATCGCCGGACTCAATGATCTTCACCTTCCGCATCATCTGACGGATGATGACTTCGATGTGCTTGTCGTTTACGTCAACGCCCTGTGTACGGTAAGTTCTCTGAACTTCACGGATGAGGTAGTTGTGAACGGCGTCCACGCCGAGCACTTCGAGGATATCGTGAGGATTGGCGGAGCCTTCGGTGAGTTCCTTGCCCTTTTCGATCACGTCGCCCTCCTGTACGGTACGTCTGTAACCGTAAGGAATGGTATATTCCTCTCTGCCCTCTTCGCCGGCAACGAGGATATTCTGAGCACCCTTCTTACCCTCAACGAAGGAAACGGTACCGCCGATCCTCGCAAGGATCGCGAGCGTCTTGGGCTTGCGAGCTTCAAAGAGTTCTTCTACTCTGGGAAGACCCTGTGTGATATCGGCTGTGGTCGTAACACCGCCGGTATGGAACGTTCTCATGGTGAGCTGCGTACCGGGTTCACCGATGGACTGAGCGGCGATGATGCCGACCGCTTCACCGATGGATACGGAACGACCGGTGGCAAGGTTTTTACCGTAGCATCTTCTGCAAACGCCCTGGAGGCAATCGCAGGTGAGGAGCGAACGGATGGTGACTTTTTTGTAACCCGCAGCAACGATCTTCTTGGCATCCTTTTCGGTCATCATGTGATCTTTATCCATGATAACTTCGCCGTTTTCATCCACGAGATCGTTGAGAAGATAGCGGCCGGTAAGTCTTTCGGTAAGGCTTTCGATGATGTTGTCCTCGTCGCCGTAGATATCGGAAACTTCAAGGCCTTCGGTGCAGCCGCAGTCGTCCTCGCGGATGATGACTTCCTGCGAAACGTCCACCAGACGTCTGGTCAGATAACCGGAGTCGGCGGTACGAAGAGCGGTATCGGCAAGACCCTTACGGGCACCACGGGAGGAAATGAAGTATTCAACAACGGAAAGTCCTTCACGGTAGTTAGCCTTGATGGGGATCTCGATGGTCTGACCGGCGGTGTTGGCGATCAATCCGCGCATACCGGCAAGCTGGTTCAGCTGGGAAGCACTGCCTCGAGCACCGGAGTCGATCATCATGTGTATGGGATTGGTAAGGTTCAGGTTGTTCTTCAGCTCGGCGGATACCTTGTTCGTGCATTCGGTCCATACCTTGATGACCGCCTGCGAACGCTCGGAATCACTGAATTTACCTCTGTGGTAATACTTCATGATGGTATCGATCTGCGCCTGAGCTTCGGCAACGTATTCTTTCTTCTTTTCGGGGATAATGGCATCGAATACCGAAACGGTGATACCGGAACGGGTGGAATAGCTGTATCCCTGATTCTTTATCTTGTCAAGAACGTCGGCGGCGATATTGGTACCGTGAACGTTGATGCACTTTTCAATGATCTTACCGAGCTTTTTCTTATCTACAAGGAAGTCGACTTCCATAGCGACCATGGAAGCGGGATCTTCGGGATCTCTGGTCACGAAGCCGAGATCCTGCGGAACGGGATGATTGAAAATGATCTTGCCGAGTGTGGTATCCACAAGAGCGGTATAGGTCTTACCGTCCACTTTTCTGGACATACGCACCTTGATGGGAGCGTGCAGACCGAGATCTCCCTCGTCGTAAGCCATAACGGCTTCGTCTTCATCCTTATAAACGTGTCCGGCGCCGGGCTCGTTTTCACGCACCGTGGTGAGGTAATAGGAACCGAGCACCATGTCCTGCGTGGGAACGGTAACGGGTTTACCGTCGGAGGGCTTCAGAAGGTTATTAGCTGCGAGCATAAGGAAGCGCGCCTCTGCCTGCGCCTCCGCGGAAAGCGGGACATGAACAGCCATCTGGTCGCCGTCGAAGTCGGCGTTGAATGCCGTACATACCAGCGGGTGAAGCTTGATAGCTCTGCCTTCTACGAGGATGGGCCCGAATGCCTGGATACCCAGACGGTGAAGCGTGGGAGCACGGTTCAGCATAACGGGGTGATCCTTGATAACGGTCTCGAGAGCGTCCCATACGTCGGGAGTGGCTTTATCGACCATTTTTCTCGCATTCTTGATATTCTTGGAGATATCGAGTTCAACGAGTCTCTTCATAACGAAGGGCTTGAAGAGCTCGAGAGCCATTTCTTTGGGAAGGCCGCACTGATAGATCCTCAGTTCGGGCCCTACGACGATAACGGAACGTCCGGAATAGTCGACACGCTTACCGAGAAGGTTCTGACGGAAACGTCCCTGCTTACCTTTCAGCATATCGGAAAGGGACTTGAGAGGACGGTTGTTGGGACCGGTCACGGGTCTGCCGCGGCGGCCGTTGTCGATCAGAGCGTCTACGGCTTCCTGAAGCATTCTCTTCTCGTTTCTCACGATGATGTCGGGAGAACCGAGTTCAAGCAGTTTTTTCAAGCGGTTGTTTCTGTTGATAACACGTCTGTAAAGGTCGTTCAGGTCGGAGGTGGCGAATCTGCCGCCGTCGAGCTGGACCATAGGACGGATATCGGGCGGGATCACGGGGATCACATCAAGCACCATCCATTCGGGACGGTTGCCGGAAATACGGAAAGCGTCAACGACCTCAAGCCTCTTGAGGATACGCGTTCTCTTCTGTCCGTTTGCCGTGGCAAGCTCTTCTCTGAGCTCGGCGGCAAGCTGTTCCACGTCGATCTCCGCAAGCAGCTCCTTGATCGCCTCGGCGCCCATCTTCGCAACGAAGGAATCGGCGTCGTACTTTTCCACCATATCGTCGTATTCCTTATCGGAAATGATGGCGTACTTTTCAAGAGGCGTATCGCCGGGATCGATCACGATGTACTTCGCAAAATAAAGTACTTTGTCAAGATCGCGGGGAGATATATCGAGCATGAGACCCATTCTCGAAGGGATACCCTTGAAATACCAGATATGGGATACGGGGCAGGCAAGCTCTATATGACCCATTCTTTCACGGCGGACCTTGGCGCGGGTGATCTTAACGCCGCAGCGCTCGCAGGTCTTGCCCTTATAGCGGACTCTTTTATACTTACCGCAGTGGCATTCCCAGTCTTTGGTGGGTCCGAAGATCACTTCGCAGAAAAGGCCGTCCTTTTCGGGCTTGAGTGTTCTGTAGTTGATCGTCTCGGGCTTTTTTACCTCGCCGTACGACCATGCGCGGATGGTATCGGGAGAAGCAAGACCGATCTTTATGGACTCAAAGGTGAGTTTGTTGTAGTTTTCTTCTGTATATCTTTTAACGGTTACAGCGTCTTCACTCATCTGTTACGCAGCTCCTTTTTCATTAGGGGGAAACGCTCCCCTTTTATATACCGGCGGCGCGGAAATCGGCTTTCCGCGCGCCGTTAAGGAAATCATTTTTCAGGCGATCAATAGTTATCGTCACCGAAATCATCCGGCATAAAGGTACCGGCGGCTTCGTAATCGAAATCATCGTCCGGCTCGTCGCCGAGAGATACCATTCCGTCACTTTCTCCGTCTTCGCCGTAATAACCGTCGGACTCGCTTATATCGTTTACCGTGGTGAATTCATCCTCGGGAACGTATTCCGCCTCGTTCACGAAGCCTTGGTCGCCGGTATCGTCGTAATGGTGCTTGAGATCGATCTCGTTGCCTTCGTCATCGAATACGGTAACGTCGAGAGCAAGGGCCTGCAGTTCCTTTACGAGT
>JAZLHN010000054.1:0-10593 GCA_045616815.1 Acutalibacteraceae bacterium | reverse complement strand
TCCTTGTCGCTGCCGCTGTCGATGAGGATGACTTCCTTCTCTCCGGTCTTTACAAGCCCGATCTTGGCGGGACAGTCGAAATAATAATCGTTTTCGGTCAGTTGTATCAGTTCGTACATGTTTTTTTCCCCCATACGCTTTCGGCGGTGATCGCGGCGGAATATTCCCCCGCGGGCAGGGCTTCCTCGAAAACGACGTCTCCGGGCGTTTGTTTGTAATAATAGTCCGAAAGCGCCTTGTTCCGCAGGATCGTTTCACCGTTTTTGTCTTTCACTTCGAGACGATAGAGGAATACGCGGTCGTCCTCGCCGACAAGGGCGGGCGGACAGGTAAATTTTACGCCGCTTTCGGTCGGTTCGATCCCGATTTTTGCCCCGTCGGGAAAAGCGGGTGCCTCCGCCGCTTTTATCCTGTCCTCAAAGCGGTAGGCGAAAGTCGAAGGATCGGTGGCGTTTTCGATATAATAGTCGAAAACCGCGTCATCCTCGTTCAGATCGTACGTCCGTACCCGCACGGCGCCGTTGGCATCCGCTTCGATGAGCAGAAACTGCGCCATGTCGGCGGCGTTGGCGGGATGGTATTTCCGTTCTCCGTCGAAGGTGAATTCAAAGTAGGAGAGCCCTCCGTCGTTGAGCGCGGTGAATTCTCCCTGCCATATCGCGCGCGGATCGGAAGAGGGGTAGTGGGAGTGCCCCGAAATGTTCACGATATTCGGATATTTTTTATAGATGTCCGAAAAATAGATCTCGCCCCAGCCGTCGAAAAGGCTGCTGCCGTACACGGTGTCGCGCACGTGCTCGTGCTGGAAAACGAACACGGGCATATGGGGCGTATCCTTTACGGCTTTGTCGATCTCCCGGTCGAGCCATGCCTTCTGCTCGTCGGAATAGTGAAAGACCGTCGGGTCGGGGCACACGGAAATGCCGATGAAATGAAAGCCGTTGATCGTGGTGTGAAAGTCGGTCGGCTGCCCCGTACGGGAGGTGAAGCGGGCGGGAGTGAGCCGCTGCTTATCGCAGTCGTGATATTTGGCGATGACGCCCAAAAACCGCGTTTCATCTTTTTTCGCCTTTTTCAGAACGTCGAAGAAACCGTCGAACTGACATTCTTCCGCGCTGTTCGCGATGTCTCCGTCCATGATGAACGCGTCGAGCTGTGTGTACGTTTTATCGGACTCCGCGATGAAATAGCTTCTTTCGAGAAGTTTTTCCACGCGTCGGCAGGCTTCGTCGTCGGGAGCTTTGATATGCGAGTCGCTCGAAACGGCGAAACGCAATATCGGCGTGAAATTTTCCGGTGTTTTCGTGATCTTCGTTTTCATAGATTTGCTTTATACCATTCGATCGCGGCGGCGATGCCTTTTTCGAAGTCCCAGTCGGGGGAGTAGCCGAGCAGACGCTTCGCCTTGGAGATATCGGCATTGGAGTGCTTGATGTCGCCCGCGCGGTCGGGACCGAAATTCGGCTCCACGGAAAGACCGAGCGCCTTGGTGAGTCCGTAATAGATGTCGATGAGGTATTCTCTGCCGCCGTAGGCCACGTTGAACGCCTCACCCGCTGCTTCCTTGGGCGCGAGACACGCTTTCAGGTTGGCTTCGATCACGTTTTCCACGTAGGTGAAATCGCGGCTCTGTCTGCCGTCGCCGTTGATGGTTGGCGTTTCGCCGTTCAGCAGCATTTTGATGAATTTCGGTATCACCGCGGCATACGCGCCGTCGGGATCCTGTCTTCTGCCGAAGACGTTGAAATACCGCAGGCCCACGGTCTCGAGTCCGTAGTGGCGGGTATACTGCTTTGCCCATTCCTCGTCGCAGCGCTTGGTGAGCGCGTAGGGGGAGAGCAGATTGCCTTCTCTGCCCTCGGTCTTGGGCAGATTCGGCTCGTCGCCGTACACGGAGCTGGAGGAAGCGTATACCACGCGCTTCACGCAGTTCTGTCTTGCCGCCTCAAAGATATTGAGCGTGCCCTGGATGTTGTTCATGCAGTAAAAAAGCGGCATTTCGATGGAGCGCGGTACGCTGCCCCACGCCGCCTCGTTGAGGATATAGTCCACGCCCTCGGTCGCCTTTAAGCATGTGTCGAGATCTTTGATATCGCCCTTGATGAACTCATAATCCGGGTTCCCGAGAAACAGATCGACGTTTTTCTGTTTGCCGGTGGAAAGGTCGTCGAGACACCTCACCTTATAGCCGAGCTTTAAGATCGCCTCGCACAGATTCGAGCCGATGAAGCCCGCGCCGCCGGTCACTAAAAACAAAGTATTTTCGGGGAATTTTATATCGGAATAGCCCATGGATCCAGCCTCCGTATCATAGAATATTTTCACTATATCACACCCGCGAAGATAAATCAATCCGAAATCGGCGATCGAAGAAAACGTCCGGATGATTTTTGCCGCAGCGGTCGGAAATACGGCGTTTTGCTGTCGTGCGCGGAAAAAATTGCGAACGATAAAAATATTTTAATTAAATATAAAAATAATAGAAGAAAATATTTCAAATGATTACAAAAAAAGCTCATCAGGAAATGGAGATCGCTCTGTTAAAAAAACTGAGGGAATTGAGAGGGGGCGGTCATTAAGTGGAGTTCGGCAGGAAGATAAATACATAGCAATACAGCACCTGAACAAGACAGAATGTTATCCGATAGAAAAGTTATGTGCAAAGCTTCATTTGTCCCGATCCGGATATTACAAGTGGAAACAACGGAAACCAAGCAAAAGCCAGCTTGTGAATGAGCAGCTTGTTGAATGGATAAAAGAATACTATGAAGAACAAAACGGCATTCTCGGATATCGGCAAATGACGATAACGATCAACCGGGAAAAGAAAGCACACTTCAACAAAAAGCGGATTCGTCGATTGATGCAGATACTGCACTTAAAGTCGGTATGCAGAAAGGCAAGATACAACTACATCAAATCCACACCGGAAGTGACCGCTGAAAATGTATTAAATCGCGACTTCAGCGCGGAAGCTCCGAATGAAAAATGGCTGACGGATGTAACCGAATTCAAATATTATGTCGGAGCAGAAGTGAAGAAGATCTATTTAAGTGCCATTCTCGATTTGTATGACAGACGGATCGTGACGTACAAGATCGGAGACAGCAACAACAATGATCTTGTATTCAAAACTTTTGATGAAGCCGTCACCCTCAACCCGAAAGCTCATCCGTTGTTTCATAGTGACAGAGGCTTTCAGTATACAAACAAGATATTTCATCAAAAACTGATAGATGCCGGTATGCGGCAGAGTATGTCGAGAGTCGGCAGATGTATTGATAACGGGCCGATGGAAGGATACTGGGGCATCCTCAAATCCGAGATGTATTACCTGAGAAAGTTTACCGATCGGGAAGATTTGATTAAAGCAATCGAAAACTATATTCACTTTTACAACACAAAGAGATATCAATTCAAATTGCATTGCATGACGCCGATGGAATTTCATGCGGCTTTCGCCGCGTAAAAATTCCACCCCTGCTCCGCAGCAGGGGTGGAATCAATGATTACCTAAACTTTTTGTTATTTTGTCTGTCTACTTGACAGGGAGCACATCAAAAAGTTTCTTTTGTTTTTTCTTTTTTATTTATTTTCCTCATATTACTCGTCGGCTGTAAAAATGAAGGCGAAAGGGAAGAGACCACTTCCGCAGCGGAGACCGGAACGGAGATCATGTCCACGGAGACTGCCGCTTTATCTGACGACAAGGTGTTTGCCGACGCGCGTCTTTTTTCCTATACGGGCGCGTATGCCGAGGACGGCTCCGACGAAGAGGTTTCCGGTATCGCGGCACTTACTTTTACAAATGGGACGGGCAATTTTTATCAGACCCTCACCGCCAATGTTTCTGACGGTGAAAACGTATACGAATTTTTTATCACCTCCTTAAAGCCCGGCGCGCGTATCACCGTGCTCGAACGCTCGAAGACTCCTTTTTCGGGAAAAGAAAGAAGTGTGACCGTGACGGTAAAGGAAAGCTCGTTTTTTGCAGCGCTTCCCGAAACGTTCGCGGTGCAGCTGCTGAACGGTGTCATGAATCTGCGGAATATCTCCGACCGGGATATCTCCGGCGACGTGTACGTCTATTACAAAAACATAAATGCCGACGGCTATTTCGGCGGCATCACCTACCGTGTGAATTTCGGCGCGCTTGCCGCAGGGGAGCTCTCGGGCTGCGGTATGTTTTCCCTGCATCCGCAGAACGTGACGAAAAAAGGCTTTGCGGCTTGCTGGGAGGAAGTAAAAAAAGAGGCGGCGCTCATCAGAACGCCGTCGGAATGCGTAAACTGCGGATTGAAAAATCTTTGTCCCGCCTGCGCTGCCGTTTGTTATGCGGAAACGGGCGGCTTTGCGAAAGCGCCGCAGTACGCGTGTGAATTCAGCCGTTATTCCGCAAAATATATCGCGGAGGCGGCGGAAAGGCTCAAAGATGGAAATTAAACAAGACGTTTATCTTCGCGAGATCGCGGGAGAATATATCCTCGTTCCCACGGGAAAGACCGTGGATGAATATAACGGGGTCTTCACTCTCACTCCGGTGGGAGCCGCCGTTTTCAAGGCCATACAAAACGGGAAAGAGAAAGAAGAACTCCTTGCCGCCGTACTGGAGGAATTCGACGTTGACTCCGTCGTAGCCGAAAAGGATATCGGCGACTTTCTGAAAAAGCTCGGGGATTACGGGATCGTCTGATCATCCGAATTGCAGCATATCCATGTATTCTTTTCTTCGCATACGCAGATACTTGCATTCAAAGTCCGGCGGAAACACTTCTCCGTCCGGGCTTTTTTTATCGGCGGAGGATAGGTCGTCGGCGATTTCGAGAATAATGTCGTGCAGTTCGAGACCGTTTTTCCATTTTTCGCCGATGGCTTCATATCCGCTGACCGCACCGAGGATATTTCCCGTCACCGCGCCGGCGGAATCGCTGTCGCCGTCGTGGTTGACCGCCGCCGTGATGCCCGCAGAGAAGTTGTGTTCGTATTTCAGCGCGCAGTATAGGGCGATCGCGAGTGTTTCTTCTGCGACCCATCCCTCGCCGAGAAGCTTTATGTTTTTTTCATCAGCTTCGTCGTTTTCCGCAAACGAGGCCGCTTTGTCGATGAGCCCGATAAGCTCTCCGATATGTTCATCCCCTGCGAAGATCTCTCTCACCGTATCTCGGGCCTCGAATACGATCGTTTTCAGGGAGGACTGACCGTTGACGGGATAAACGATGCGATTGAGAAT
Source organism: Acutalibacteraceae bacterium (assembly GCA_045616815.1). Classification (GTDB taxonomy): domain Bacteria; phylum Bacillota; class Clostridia; order Oscillospirales; family Acutalibacteraceae; genus RUG806. The sequence goes on along the minus strand of JAZLHN010000054.1, from coordinate 5,363 downwards.
ATGCGTTATCACGGCGCAGGGCATGAAGCCGAGAGAATGACCGTGAGTGATCGCGCCGATCTCTGCACCGAGAAGATCGAGCCGTTTTATATCGGAAGAGTAACGAAGTCCGAGGGGCGCAATACGCATGATGCCTCCCGAGCCCTTACTGTCGTTGATCCGTTCGGTCAGATAGTCGTCCCTTATCTCCCGGCCGTTGGCGCGCAGGGCCGACAGACACGTGTTGCCGGGAGCTCTGCGGCTGTATAGCTCCGGTATGTCGAGCAGCCAGGATATCCCATTGCCGCCGTCTTCCGTGCCGCGTTCCGGAGTCCCCTCATAAGAATAGGTCTGTGTCTTCAGCCAATCCTGATACGAGAGCGGAACAAACATTTCCGGCGAGACCTTGTTGCCGGGAATACGGTTCATCGCGTCGCATACGAGCAGACCGTTTGCGGTGAACAGCGTCATCTGTGTGTCGTCTGAAATCAGCGCTTTGCCGTTTGTTTTTTCGTAAACCGTAATGCCCTTTTCGCCGTATCGGGTCTTTATTTCGGAAAAACTCAGAAATTCGACCGGATAGCCGAGCGCGTCGCCCGCCGCGCCGCCGAGCAGAGCACCGCGTATTTTATTTTGTTTCTTTTTATCCACAGCAGTACACCTCTTTTTTTCTGTTCCGATTATACTGCTTCCGGTCGGATTATGCAAGTTCCGTATATTTTGTTCGAATAAAAAATCATTTTCATACTTGATAAGACGAAACGTTTTGTGCTAAAATAACCACATCAAAAAAACGGAGGAAAAAAATGAATATTATCAAACTTGTTATTGCCGTTATTCTTACGTTCGGTCAGTTCCTTTCCCCGTACGTTGCTTTCGTACAAAAGGGCGGCATCGACAATTTCTATGAGGATTGGTCCGCCGAGCAGGAGTATACCGCCGATTACGCCGTTACTCTCGAAAAAGATCCCGGCAAGGATTTTGTCGTTCTCAATTTCGCGGACGTGCAGTTGAGCTCCGACGAGGTTTACGGTAAGCCCGGCAAGATCGCCGAAGCTACCATCGACAAGGCGATCAAAGAAGTTCAGCCCGATCTCATCACTCTCACCGGCGACAACGCGTGGTGTCGTCCCGGCTACATCCGTCTCGTTGAAGTTATCGACTCCTACGGCATCCCGTGGGCGGCGGTCATGGGCAACCACGACGGTGACAACGGCGAAAAGCTTTACGAAAATTGGTGCGCGTATCTTTGCTATAAGGCGAAAAACAGCGTGTTCAAGTTCGGTCCCAAGGATATGGGCGTGGGCAACTACGTGATCAACGTCACCGAAAACGGTGAGATCATCCATTCTATCTACATGGTGGATACCCATACCGACACGGATAAGCCCTGCGGCGGCTACGATCACCTCTGGGATAATCAGCTCAAATGGTACGAGTGGTGCGTAAAGGGCAACAACGCTCTCGCGGGCAAGACCGTGGAAAGCTCCATTTTCTTCCACATCCCCTGCATCCAGTACCGTTATGCGTGGAACGAGGCGCAGTACAATAAGGAAACGGGTGAATACGAGAATCCCGCTTATGCCGATTCCTTCGGCTTCAACGACGAGTGGATCTGCTCTCCCGAGTACGACAGCGGCTTCTTCGCTCTCGTCAAGGAGCTTGACAGCACCAAGAATATGATCGCGGGTCACGACCACGTGAACAATTCCTCGATCATGTACGACGGCGTTCGTCTTTCCTATTCGCTTAAGTGCGGCCCCGGCTGCTACTGGAACGACTTCCAGAACGGCGGTTCCACCCTCACCATCGGCTCCGACGGTCATGCGACGTTTGCTCATCACTTCGTCGATCCCGCCGCGCTCGATGTGAACGTTATCTGCTGACAGAATAAAAAGTATGGGAGCTTCTCTCCGAAAAGAGGGAAGCTCTTGTTATTTTAAAAATAGTATGATAAGATAGTATAAATTCCGATCGGAGGTTTATTTATGAATATCATCAGACTTGTATTTGCTTTTCTTCTTTCTTTTTCGCAATTCCTGACGCCGTATTTTGCCTTTATCGTAAACGGCGGTATCGACAGTTTCTATGAGGACTGGAGCCCCGAAAACGCCTACACGCAGGAGTATGCCGTGAATATCGAAAAAGATCCCGATAAGGATTTCGTCGTGCTCAATTTCTCCGATATCCAGCTTGTGGCAAAAGAGGTATTCGGCGAGGAAGGTATGATCGCCGACGCCACCATCGCCAGAGCGATCGAAGAGGTGCAGCCCGATCTTATCACGCTCACCGGCGACAACGCGTGGAGCTACACGGGGTATATGTATCTGTGCGATTATCTCGATTCCTTCGGTATCCCGTGGGCGGCGGTCATGGGCAACCACGACGGCGGCAGCGGCGATAAGCTCTATGAAAACTGGTGCGGCTATCAGCTTTACAAAGCGGAAAACAGCGTGTTCAAATTCGGCCCCGAGGGTATGGGCGTGGGCAACTATATCATCAACATCACCGAAAACGGAAAGATCATCCATACCATCTATATGATGGATACGCATACCGATACCCAGACGCCAGTTCCGAGTTACGATCACCTGTGGGACGAGCAGCTTCGGTGGTACGAGTGGGCGGTAAAGGGCACCAACGCCATTGCCGGCAAAACGGTGGAAAGCTCCGTATTCTTCCATATTCCCTGCATCCAGTACCGCACCGCATGGAACGAGGCGCAGTATAATGCCGATACGGGCGCATATGAAAATCCCTCCTATGCCGATTCTTTCGGTTTCAATGAAGAGGGGATCTGCTCTCCCGAATTCGATAACGGATTTTTCGCTCTTGTCAAAGAACTGGACAGCACAAAGAATATCATCGCGGGGCACGACCACGTGAATAATTCCTCCATCATGTACGACGGTGTGCGTCTTTCCTATTCTCTCACCTGCAGTCCCGGAGGTTACTGGGAGCCCTACATGAACGGCGGCTCCACCCTCACCATCGGCTCCGACGGTCACGCGACGTTCGCCCATCACTACGTCGATCCCGAAACGCTTACGCTTACCTCTGCGTTCTGCTGAAAATATCCGTGATAGAGGGCGATAAGAATGAGAGAACTTTGTGATTTCCGGATCATCCAGAGAGGAAAAGACGGTTTCGGCAAAGCGGTCTTTGCCGGTAAACTGAAAGACGATCAGAAAGGCCTCGTCGTTGCGCGCGTGATGCGCGAGGACGACAACCGTACGGTCGTTCCTTTTACGAAATGCGAGCTGACGGGTAACGAATGGCGCATCGAGCTTGCCATCCCGCAGGGCGGTCTTTACCGCGCGGAGGCAAGGTTGGCAGGGGGCGAAATGAGCCCGTGCAACAATAATTACGACTGGGCGCCGCTCATTTCCTGTGTGTATCACTTCGGCGTGGGCGATATCTTCGTGATGGCGGGGCAGAGCAATATGTCCGGCTACGGCAAGGATCCCGCTTACGATCCGCCCGAGCTCGGCGTGCATCTTTTCGATAACGCGGGAAAATGGGGCTTGGCGGCGCATCCTCTCAGCTCCGTGCCCGATCCCGTTTACCCCAATAACGACGGCAGCTCCGGCACGTCTCCCGGACTTTCTTTCGGCCGTATGATGAAAAGGGAGCTCGGAGTTCCCGTCGGCCTCGTTTCGGCGGCGCTCGGCGGCTCTTCGCTCGAATCATGGAATCCTGCGGAGGAAGCCCCCTTTCTCTACCGCTCGCTTGCCGATAAAATTTCCGCGGTGGAGAGCTTTGCGGGTATGATATGGTATCAGGGATGCAACGAGACCGTGGAAAAGGAAGAAGCGGAAACGTATCTGGAAAAATTCACGCAGGCCGTTTCTCTGTGGCGAGAAAAATTCGGCGATTTCCCGATCGTCACCTGTCAGATAAACCGCCACGCATGGAAGGGCGAGGACAGAGAACGTCTCTGGGGGCTCGTAAGGGAAGCGCAGCGGCAGGCGGCGAAGACCATAAAGGACGTTTTCGTCGTACCGACGATGGATATGTACACAAGCGACGGTATCCATAACGCGAGCGGCGCGTGCATCGTGATCGGCGAACGTATGGCGGGCGCGATGCTCAAGGGCGTTTACGGAAAGCCCGGCAGCTTTGCCCCAAGTATAAGAAATATTAAACAGCTCGATGATCGCCGGATCTTGCTCACCTTCGACGGCGAATATATGCTCCGCACGATGGACGATCTTGCCTCCGGCATGAACATTGAGGACGAAAACGGCATGATGAAGTGCCTGTCCGTAAGCGTATGCGATGACGGTGCCGTTGTGACGGGCGAACGGGACATCGGCGAAAACGCCGTGTTCCACGCCTATTGGGAGAGGGAAGAGCCCGCCTTTTTCCTGCGCGATATCTACGGTATGCCCATGCTCGCGTGCTATAACGTGAAAATAGAAAAGCAGTAACGAAAAAACGCCCTCTGTGGGCGTTTTTTCGTTAGTCAAAATCGAATGAAATTGTTCACTTGAACGATCTTTATTTTCTCTGCGGTTATTTCTTTTTCCGCGCAGACCGAGCAGGCGTAACCGGGAACGTCGGTATATTCCCGGAAAAAGACGCGCTGTTTTTTGCCGTCGAGCCACACCGAAACGCCGTCGGTCCGGCGGATCTCAAAGCGGGAAAGAGATAAACCGAGACCGAGTCCCGTGTATTTCATATAACTCTCCCGCAGCGTCCAATAACGGAAAAAAGCTTCGTTTTTTTCTTCTTTCGTTTGCTTTGCGGCGATATCCGCATATTCGGCATCCGAGAAAATGCGTTTGGCGAGGCTGTCTTTGCAGTCTTTTATTTTTTCGATATCGCATCCGATCGGGGCGTCGGAAACGGCGCAGAGCACGTACGTCCCCGCGTGGGAAAGATTGAAAAAAACGTCGTTGGGCATCGTTAAAAACGGTTTGCCGTTTTCATCCCCGGCGAAACGCAGATCGTTCTCCGAAACGTCGAACTCACGGAGCGCTTTTTCGAGGAGCAGTCCCGCGCCCACGCAAAGGATCCGATCTTTTTCAAAACGGCAGGCGTCCGCCTTTTTTTGTCTTTCCGGCGGCACGGCCGCGTAAGCGCGCGGATACAGCTCGTCATTTTTCAGCGGGCTAACGTCCATGGCTCGGATGAGTGTTTTCGTCATTTTTTTATCGCTCTCGCTATTTCCTGCGCGATCACGTATACGCGCAGACTTTTCAGACTGTAAAGGAGCTTATCTCGTTTCTTTTGCTGCTCCGTGCGCGGATCGGGGATGATATATTTTTCCATATCGCCGTGATCGACGACGAAGGGCTGCGAAAGGCACATGCCGCCCTTGCCCGCGAGCTGAAAACGGACGTAACAGGTTATTTTGTCGGCGTGTTCTTTTACGCGGAACG
>JAZLHN010000053.1:0-3297 GCA_045616815.1 Acutalibacteraceae bacterium | reverse complement strand
TGCTTTGTGCGGTACGCGGCAAAGTAAACGAAACCGTTTTCTCGTTCGTGCAGGATATTCTTTCGACCATACACGGCACGATGATGGTACTGGTTTCCGACAGTATCGACATCGACCTCGTAAATAACGCGGCGGGCTACGGCATCCGGAAAGTGATCTCCTTCCGCGATATTTCGGCACAAAGCTTTTCGGATGAACTGACAAACGTTTTCGCGCTTGAACAGCAGCGCTCCCTCGACACGAACGAAGCGAAAAAGATACGCTGCAAGGTGCTCGGCTTTTTCAGCGGAAAAGGCGGCACGGGCAAGACGACCGTTGCGGTGAACACCGCCGCCGCGCTTTCCCGCGCAGGCAAAAGAGTCATCCTGCTCGATCTCGACCTGCAGTTCGGCGACGCGGCGATCTCTTTGGATGCGGATTCCAAATACTCCGTCGTTGACCTGGTGCAGGACCGGGGCGGCATCACGATAGAAAACATCAACTCCTTCGCCATGGATCATTCCTGCGGCATGAGGATACTGTGCGCTCCGAAAAGCTCGGAATTCGCCGAATACGTAAAGCCGGAGCACGTTGAAAAGATTATCGACATTCTGCGGCCGTATTATGAATACGTCATCATCGACATGTCATCGTCCTTCAACGACATTTCCATCACGGCGTGTGAAAACTGTGCCGAAATATACATGATCTACAATACGGATATTCTTTCTCTGAAAAACGCGAAAATGTGCTACGACATATTAGATCGTCTTCATCAGAAGGATAAGCTGCGGATCATCATAAACAAACAGGAAAAAGGGCTCATCCGTCCCGCGGATTTCAGCAAGATGTTCGATACGGACATCTACTGCGTTATCCCGTTCGACGGCAAAACCGCCGTAAGCAGCATAAACAAAGGGATACCGGCGGTGTTGGGACAGCCCCGATCCGCGCTTGCAAACTCCGTTTCCCGCATGGCAGACAGGATCATTGCAGAGCATTCCGGTGTTGAGGTGCTCGCAGAACCGGTCAGAAAACAAAAAAGGTCGGCAAAAAAATAAACGGTCCACAGAAAAGGAGGCATCCTTATGGGACTGCTCGACAGAATGGAACGGCAGAAAAATCCGGCTCAGTCTTCGGAACTGCCGCTCGGCTTTGCAGAAAACGATCTGCCGGATGAAAAAACCGAGCCGGAAAAAGAAACAGATCCGTACCTTGAAATAAAGCGGAATATCCACAGTGAGATCATCCGCGAAATGAACAAAAGAGGACAGGCGGTCACAGACCGTGCCGCCATGTACAAAATGATCGACGATCGTGTAAACGACGACGAGAATATGATCGCGCGCATCGACCGCACGCAGGTAACGACCGATCTTTTCAACGATATCATGGGATACGGACCAATCGAAGTCCTCGTTCAGGATCAGCGCTATTCCGAGATCATGGTAAACGGTCCCGATCATATTTACGTGGAGGAAAAAGGCAAACTGAAGCTCACAGGACTGAAATTTCGCGATGAAGAGCATCTTATGAACGTGATCGACCGCATCGTATCGCAGGTAGGACGTCACGTTGACGAAGCAAGCCCGATGGTCGACGCCCGTCTTCTTGACGGTTCGCGTGTCAACGCCATCATTCCTCCCCTTTCGCTGATCGGTCCGGTGCTTACCATCCGGAAATTCGGTAAAAAACCGATCACCGCCCAGCAGCTTTTACAATTCGGTTCGCTGAGCCCGAAAATGCTCCAGTTCCTTGAGGCGTGTGTAAAGGGAAAACTGAACATCGTCGTTGCCGGCGGTACCGGCAGCGGCAAAACGACCCTGCTGAACGTCCTCTCTTCTTATATTCCGGAGGATGAACGGATCGTTACCATAGAGGACGCGGCGGAAGTACAGCTCCATCAGGAGCACGTTATCACATTAGAGGCGCGCCCTGCAAACCTCGAAGGCAAAGGCGCTATCACGATACGCAGCCTTGTAAAAAACGCCCTGCGTATGCGTCCCGACCGTATCATCGTAGGCGAAGTCCGAAGCGAAGAGACCCTCGACATGCTGCAGGCCATGAACACCGGTCACGACGGTTCTCTCACAACGACGCATGCAAACTCCCCTCGCGATACCCTTTCCCGTCTTGAAACGATGGTGCTGATGTCCGGTATGGAGCTGCCGCTGAAAGCCATACGGGATCAGGTCTCCTCCGCGATCGACCTTATCGTTCAGCAGAGCCGTCTGCGGGACGGCACGAGAAAAATAACGAGCATAACCGAAGTCGTCGGCATGGAAGGCGACGTTATCAGCATGCAGGATATTTTCGTATACGAAAGCGACGGTTCGGTGGATGCCGAAGGAAAATTCATCGGCAAATTCAAAGCGACCGGCGTACGTCCGAAATCCATAGAAAAGATACGCGGAAACGGGGTGAACGTAAACAGTGAATGGTTTTCAGATTAGCGCCGTCATTCTCGCGGTCGCATTCGGTCTTTTCGACTTCTTCCTTGCCGTAAGCGTTGCGGGAACGGCCACGAAATCGAGCAGAGCCGTAAAAAAAAGAGTGGATTCTCTGCAAAAAACTCCCTCGGCGATGCAAAAGAACAGCAAGAGAAAAGAATCCGTACTGCGGCATGCCAAAGGCATGGACATTTCCCGCTCGACAAAGGGCAGAAAAGTGATCGACCGGCTTTTTGACGAGCTCATCAGCGCGGATATCATGATGCGGCCGGAAGAATTCGCGATCGTATGGATCGTAGTCACCTTTGTGCCCGCCGGACTTGCCGCTCTGTTCGGAGCCGGTGTGCTCCCTGCCGCGACGCTCGCGGGACTGGGAGCGTTTCTTCCCATTCTTTACATACGTATCAAAAAAGAAAAACGAACCAAAAACTTTGAAAATCAGCTCGGCGATACGCTCATCATGATATGCAACAGCTTAAAATCCGGTTTTTCCTTTCAGCAGGCGATGGAAAGCGTAGCATCCGATATGCCGGCACCCATCGGCGTGGAATTTGCCCGGGTGTGCAATGAGATACGCTACGGTTCAACACTTGACGATGCGCTTGAAAACATGGCGGACAGAATCAAAAGCGCCGATCTCATGCTCGTGGTATCGGCAGTGTGCATCCAGAGAACGACCGGAGGCAATTTGTCGGAAATTTTGTCCACGATTTCCGAAACGATCCGCGACCGATTGAAGGTCAAGCTTGAAATACGTTCCATCACGGCGCAGGGGCGCACCTCCGGCATGATCATCGGAGCGCTTCCCGTTTTCATAGCGGTCGCACTGATGCTGATCAATCCGGAATATATGGACCCGTTTTTCACA
>JAZLHN010000052.1:0-17729 GCA_045616815.1 Acutalibacteraceae bacterium | reverse complement strand
CGAGAATGCCGCCGTGACAACGATGAAACGGAAAACTTGCAATGAACCTCTCCACCAACCTGTCGGTTGGTTCCCCTCCCCTAAAAGGGGAGGCGGTTGTGTTAGAAATGTTTCGTACGCTCCCGCAACTACTCCGCCGCTAACCTACAATTTATCTCCCTTCCGGTCTGCTTTTACATAAAAAAAACGCACACGGCGGGAAAACCGTATGCGGTATGAATGCGGATATATAATTGTAATATATATTATAAAGGGGCTGCGGGATCAGTCGAGCACGCCGTGGGTATTGTTCTTTATCATCGGTGCCTGACGCTCAAATTTCGATTCGATGGCTACGGCTTTTTCCTCGTCGCTGCTCTTTTTGAACGCTTCCATGACTTCGAGCACGTGGAAGGTCTGCTTATAGGACGTACGCGGCTTTCTGCCGGTCTCGATGGCTTTTGCTATATCGGCAAGACCGAGTGCGCGGCTGTTTTCCGCATAGTCGAATTCGAGAGGATATTCTTCCGTTTCGCCGGTCTCCCCGTTATAGAACTCCACCTTGCCGTCAAAGCAGTTGGGATCGGGAACGAACAGGGTGCCCTTGGAGCCGAAGATCTCGATGTTATGGCTATTGGAACGGAACACGTCGAACGTGGTGGTGATGTTGCCGATCGCACCGTTTTCAAACTCCATGATGCCCGTGATATAGGTGGGCACGTCCACGTCGATGATCTCGCCGTAATGCTCCTTGGAGGTGATCTTACGCTGCGGGAAGGATATCTTCGTAACGCCCGTGACCTTCTTCACGCCGCCGATGAGGTTGATGAGCGCGGTGATGTAGTAGGGGCCCATATCCATCATCGGGCCGCCGCCGTATTTATAATAGAATTCGGGATCGTGATGCCACGTTTCATGGCCGTGGCAGATCATGGCGGCATTCGCGCCCACGATATCGCCGACCACGCCCTCGTCAATGAGACGGCGGCAGGTCTGAATGCCCGCGCCCATAAAGGTATCGGGAGCACCGCCGAGCATGAGACCTTTTTCCTCCGCGAGCTTTACAAGCTCTTTTCCTTCGGACAGAGATGCGCCGAGAGGCTTTTCGCTGTAAACGTGCTTGCCCGCAAGCAACGCCGCTTTGGACACTTCAAAATGCTCGTAGGGACGGGTAAGATTGAGTACGAGTGTGATCTCTTCATCCGCGAAAAGCTCGTGCATGGTGTCGTAAACCTTCGGGATACCGTATTTTTCCTGCGCGGCGAGAGCGCGTTCCTTGATAAGGTCGCACACCGCGACGATCTGAAGCTCCTTGAAAGTCTCCGTGATGTTTTCGAGATAAATGCCGCTTATGTCGCCGATACCGACGATGCCTATCTTCGTCATATTCAGTCCTCCGTGAAATTATCTTCATTCAGTCCGTGTTCGAGAGCGTAAGCCTTTCCCTCGCCCGCCCAGAGAAGTCCGCGCTCCATGAGAATCTGCGCATTGGGGGAATTATCGAATACGTCGTCGTGATGGCCTAAAGAACAGTAGAATACTCTGCCCGCACCCCAGAACTTCGTCCACGCGACCGGCATATCCACCTTTTTATTGGACGAGTGGAAATAATGCACCACCGGGAAACGGGTCGTAGCTAATACCTCGACCGCCGGATCGACGTGCAGATAATACTGCTCGCTGCAAACGTCGAAATCGTTCAGGCCCTCCACGATGGGGCTCGAGCCCTTGTTGATCTCCACCTTATAGGGCGTGCCGTCGCCGCCGGGATGACTGACCCACTGTCCGCCGGTCATGAACTGCCATTCGGTGTCCAGACGGAAGGAATCGCACATGCCGCCGTGGCAGCCCGCAAGACCTACGCCGTTCGCGACCGCTTTGCAGACGTTCTCCCTGCATTCGCCGGGGATCTCACCCATCGTCCAGCAGGGGACGATAAGATCGAGACTCATCAGATAATCCAAATCCAGAAGGGTATCGAGCGTGTCGGTGATTTTTACTTCATAGCCGTTCTTTTCAAGGAGACCGGCAAAACGCTTGGATACGAGCTTCGGCTCGTGACCGTCCCAGCCGCCTTGAAAAATAAGCGCAGTTTTCATAGAATGATCTCTCCTTTTGTTTTTGTATATATAATTGTACCAAAAATAAATGGATTTTCAATACAAAATGTGTTATAATACAAAAAAAATTGTCACGGAGACGAAAATGGAAGCAAAAAAACTCACGGACGTAACGTTCGTCCGAAAATTTTCGACCTGCCTTTTCAAGAATAAAAAACTGCTTCTCGGCGAAGCGGAGTTTTCGAAAGACTTTTTGCGCACCGAACGCGGCGATAAATATCCCGTGCTATCCTTTGCGGGAGAATACAGCGAAAGCGTTTCCGGCGGAGAATACGTTTTCCGTTCTGAAAACGGCAGCGTCACGCGTTTATTAGGGCATTTATCCCCTTACGCGACCTACGAAGCCGTTCTTTCGGAGCTGAACGGCGAATGCGGCTTCGCCTTTCTGCACGGAGAAGACAAAGCGATCGTCACGCTGAAAAAGGACGATGAAGGGCTCTCCGTTCACTGCGGTGAACAGAGCATAAGCCTTTGTACAGACTTTCATTCGGGCATGAGCTTCTGCGTGCTGCCGCGAAAAAGCAAATTCGACGTTTATATAAAAAATACCGACTTTCCCGTATGCGTCGGCACGTTCAAGGTACCGGGCTTTGAGAAAGCGGCGGAGGAAGAGTTTTATATGCGCACTTCCGCAGGGCTGTACTGTGCCGGAAACGTGCGCGTAAAGAGCGTTTCCTTTTACATGGACAGCGGCGTTTCGCAGGCGGACATACGCACGGTACGGTACGAAAACGGCGAAGTACTGCACGAAAGCGGAAAGATATTCTTCACAATGTCCATCCGTTTGGAGGAAGGCTGCTATCAGGGCGTTTTCTCATGGATCCCCGGCACGGAAGAATTTGAGCTGACCGGCGCTCTTTTCTTTGACGCGGGCGACGGGGAATGGGCAAATGACGTGGCGACCTCGCTGATCTTTGACCGAAAAACGAAGAAATGGCTTCTGTGGGTGTGCGCTTTTTCTCACGGACACGTGCTTGCCCGCGCCGAATTCGACGGCGAGCCCCGTTTCGGCAAAAACGTGATCGACGTAAAGCTTCTGCCGATGATAGGTGCAGAGGACGACGATACCGCTTTCGGCGGCAAGCAGGGCGATGAGGACACCGACCTGTATTATGATGAGGACACGGGGAAATGGCTGCTTGCCGTGTGCCGCGTTTCCTCCGAGGGCGGCTACCGGTATCATTTCTTTGCTTCCGACTCCCCTCTCGACGGTTTTTCCTACGTCGGGCAGGGCGTCAAGGGAGCGGAGACCGGCGGCTCTTTTTTCCGGTACGGAGGAAAACTATATTTCCTTTGCGGCAACAGCTTCGAGGCGCATTCCGACTACCGCATATACGAATGGGGCGATCTCGCACATCCGGGAAAGCTGAAAGCGGACTTCCCCGACGGCGGCTTCCGCGGCTGGGGGACGGTGTTCACCGTAAAGCAGGGCACAAGAGAAAAACTTTATCATCTAACCTTTGACCGCACGCTCGGAAGCAGCTCGGGCTACAACTGGAGCTACGGAAATATCTACTGCTTCGAAGGAACGTAAATCGAAAAAAATACCGTCTGTTTTGAAAGCAGGCGGTATCTCTTTATATTTTTTTATTTGTACATATAGAAAACCATATCGGTCATGGTCACTTCGCCGTTCCACATTTTCTGTCCGATGCTGTAGGTGCCGAAGGGCGTGGAAGTGAAGGTCTCTTCCTCCGAAAACTCACCCGTAATGGGGTTGAACCACTTATAATGATACTGCTCGGAAGGCTCAAGACAGCCGATGGTGCCGGTCAGGCTGCCGCCGTAGTCATTGGAATTCATGTATGCTGCTACGGACGGATCATTAAAGGAGAAGAAGTAGACGACCATCTCCGAATTGTCGGCGTTGGAAGCCACGTCGCATTTGACGCTGATATTGGGGCGGAAATAGCTCTTATCGTCAAAGCGGGGAATGAGATCCCACCAATCGAAGGAGCAGAAAAAGTTTTTCATATAGCCGCTCTGATAGGAGCTCGGATATTCGAGCGCATCCTGCCAGGTGGCGTTTTTCTTTTCGGCGGAGGTGATGGTATCCACGCCGTCGGAGCTGTCGTTTTCTTCGTCGTAGATATTGAGATAGCTCCACGTGTCGTGCGCGCCCCAGCCGTAGCCGAACATGCCGTTCAGGATGGATACCCAGCCCTGCATACGCGAGCCGAAATTCTTTGTCCACAGCATATCGTATTGCCCCTCATAATTGATGACGGGCTTGCCCTGCGAATTGAACCACATATCCTTTTCGACCCGGTAGTCGCTGACGTCCGTCTTACCGGGACACCACTGCGCCGCATACCAGTCGTGCTCGGGCACGTCGCGGAAAGCGGAAGCATCGGCACCGGGATTGTACACCGTCAGCTTCTCATCGGTGCCCTTGCCGCTGCCGTAGACGGAGGTACCGCCGGAATATTCCATGTGAGCCGAAAGCGGATGCGTATAGGGATCGTATTTGCCGATATACTGCGCGACGAACTTATAGGGGTTGTTTTCGCTGTTCCATACACCGGCGAAATTGTAGAAGTCGTTGTCACATTCCTGACCGAGCGTCCACAGTACCGGGTAGGCGGAATACCGCGCGACCCAGTAGCGCGTCGCCTTTTCAAGGTAAGCCTTCGCTTCCTCGGAGGGATAGCCGCCCTCGGCGTAACCGCCGTGATTGCCGATCAGCGTGTGCATATCCGCGGGATAGAAGAACTGGGAGTTCGCGTGTGATAGTCCCGCGTCCGCGATGGTTTTGAATTTTGCGTCGTAATCGGCGAAGCCCGCCATATCCGCTTCGGTGATGCCGTCCGTCACGTTGAAGCCCGCGCCGATCGGTTCGCTCTGCCATACGGTGAAGCCCTGCTCTGCACGCTTGGCGCTGATCGTTTTCACCATATCCTGCGTTTCGTCGCCGAGACTCCAATGGGTGTCGCCGAGATAGAAGAACGGCGTACCGTCGTCATACGTCAGATATTTCTTACCGTAAGAGGTGGTCACGAAGCCGTGACGGTATATTTCAAACTCTCCCGTGTATTCTTCACAGGTCACTTTGCCCGTTCTGCCGTTGAGAGCGGCGTTGTCCTTATCAGTGCAGACGGTCTTGAAAAGCCACTCGCCCGCCGCGGGACATACGAAACGGATCTTCCACGTATTGCCGCCGTCCCAGAAGCCGGGGATCGTGTATTTCACGCCGTTTCCGACTAAAATGAGATCGACGTCCACATCATTGAACGGATCGGCATAGGTCTTTTCGCTTTCAAACGTAAGCTCGCTTACAAGCCACGTTTCGGCATTGAGTTCGATTTCGGGAGCGGTCACGAAATCATCCCCCGTATCGTCGGCGAACAGTTTCTTTTCTCTGACGTTCTCCATAGCCGGATACTCCTCTTGTTTCAGCTCACATTCCCGCACAAGGGTCGCGATACCGCGGGCAACAAAAGCGTAAGGGATCCCCGTATGGTCAAACAGATACTGCACGTTTTTTGTCAGCGTTCCCCAGAAGGAAGAAAGCGTCAGCAGCAAAGACAAAAGCAAGGAAACAAATTTTTCCATTTCATCATCCCCCGTATTTTTCGTCTATTTTATCACATCAAAATACAATATACAAGAATACAATTTACAAAACTCTCGTCGGGTGGTATATTTATTTTATCTGCAAAAAAGGAGAATGCGTTTATGCATCATATTTACGACAGAGTTTACATTTTAGGCGTGGATGGCGCGGGCAGATTTTTCACAAAAACCGATACGCCGAACATCGACCGTATTTTTGAAAACGGCGCTTACAATCACAATACCGTAACGGCGAATCCCACGATCTCCGCACAATGCTGGGGCTCGCTCCTGCACGGTGTTTCCCCGCAGGCGCACCGCTTCACCAACGGCCTTGTGGGCGATTTTCCCGTGCCGGAGGATCATCCGTATCCGTCGATCTTCAAGGCGGCGAGAGCGGCGTTTCCCGACGCGGTGCTCGCCTCGATATCCAATTGGAATTCCATCAACACCGGCATCATCGAGCCGGGGCTGAACGTCATCATGGATACCGGCAACGATGAAGAAGTTTGCGAAAAGGTGTGCGATGTAATAAAGCACAACGATCCGAAGCTGTTGTTCGTGCAGTTCGATTCGGTGGATGGAGCGGGACACTGTCATACCTACGGGACGAAGCCGTATCTTGAACAGATCACTTACGTAGACGGCCTCATCGGCAAAATATTCGATACCGCCGCTCAATGCGGAAAGATCGAAAATACGCTCTTAATCGTGACCGCCGATCACGGCGGCTATAAGACGAATCACGGCGGCAGCACCGATGACGAGCTTCTCATATCGTATTTCGTAAGAGGCAAAAGCGTCAACAAGGGCGAATTCGGCTATGCGGAGATACGGGATACCGCCGCCATCACGGCGTTCGCATTAGGCTTTCCGCAGCCCGAGAGCTGGTCGAGCCGTCTTCCCGACGCGCTTTTCAAGGACGGCGTATCCTTCGAGCGTCCCTCCGAGGCGGCCGCCGACGGCAGCAAGCGCTATTCCGATCGGAAGAATCTTCCCACGCCGGCAAAAGAGGGTTCCCGTCTCGAAGATTTTCTGAATATCGACGGTATGCGCTGTTATTTCCCGTTCGACAAGGATATCGTGGATTTAACGGGAAAAACGAGCTCGGAAGCCGACGGAAAGCTGTATTTCACCGAGGGTTTTTACGGCAGCGCGGCGACCTTCGACGACGCAACGATCCACTGCTCCGCGGTGAACGCCGGAACGGATTACTACACCATCGCCGTATGGATCAAAAAGGACTTTCCCGGCGGGGACAAAAAGATGAATATCTTTTCCACCATGGCGGATGAAAACGACGCGGGACTTTCCTTTTATATTCAGGGCGACGAGCTCATCCACGACATCGGCATGGGTGACAGCATCATTCATTACGTTCATCCTCTGCCCGCCAACTACGTCGGGAACTGGTTCCACTTCATCTGCTCCTACGACCGGAACGAAAACGAGCTTTGCTATTACTACGATTTTACGTTGGAGACCGACTGGTATTCCGACGTGGAGGTACCGCGGGAACTGAAATTGGACGGAAGTAAAGTGACCATAGGAAACAACACTTCGCTTACGCTCGACGACCTCATCGTCTTCGATCACAAATTATCGGATCATGAGATCGACGATCTGCAGAAATATTACGAGCAGGAGTAATAGAAAAAACCGTGTGTTCAAACGAGCACACGGTCTTTTTGTTGATTTCAGCACTTGATATTGAACACGGTCTCGAAAACGTCCCGGACCGCCGCGTTGTTCTGCGCGATGGGATCGTAGCCCACGGCGAAATACTTGAACGCCCACACGAACGGGCTCCACTTGAAGAGGATCCAGTCCAAAACCGTTACAAGGGTGCGGAGGAATTTCGGAAGATCGTGCGTTTCGGGCACCTCGACGGGAGCGAAGGTCTCGCCAGCTCTTCTTACGATCATAGGCTGCGCGTAGCAGATACCGTTATCACCGGAGAGATAGAAACGAACGTACATCGAAACGTCGTTGAGAAGTCCTGCCTCGTTGAGATCGAGCTCCGCATAGCCGTCGCCGATATCATAATCACGTTTTATGACGTTGCCGGAGGACACCCAGGTGATATAGTTGAAGTTTTCGCCCCAGACCTTTATCACGTCGTTTTCGTCGTCAATCTCGATCTTCGTGATAACGGGGGTATCGTCCTTCCACCATTCGGCGTTCTCTTCCTTATAGCCTTCCATTTCCTCCATGCCGTTGAGTTCCACGCCGTTGGAATAATGGGAAACGGAGAAGAATTCGCCGTTCACCATACAGTCTCTTAACGCCTCATTGGAAAGCTCGGGCATGAGCATATAGGTGTAGGCGTCGTTTTCGGAGGTCACGTTGTGTGAATCGGAGAAGGTGAAGCCCCACGGCGTCACGCCGTTCGGGATGGTCTTCTGCAGGATCTGATCGTAAAGGATACGGTCGCAGCGGGTATGCGCGTCGGTGGCGCTGTTGATGCCCATGCCGACGGACGAGCCGGGATTATCAAGGAAAATGCGTGCGAACTTATTGACGAAGTATTCATCGACCTTCTGTCCGACGTGCAGTTCGGAATCCTTATCGGGATAAACGTACTCGCCGATATGAGAGAGCATCGTAACGCCGCCGGCTTTCGCGACCTCATAGGACGGAGTTTCGTAATCGCCGTAAACGCCCGCGAGCCCCTGGCCGTAATCCGACCAGTAGCCGGTGAGATGGCAGTCGCATACGGGAGTGGCCATATTGAGCTCTATGCCCTTTTCCACGTCGAGCATCCCGTTTGCATGGGTGCGGAGTCTGCCGCTGTTCACGATACCTCCGTTCGCTTCATAAACGTACTCGCGGCTTTGGAGCGTTCCGCCCGTATAGCCGGCGTATTCCTCCGCCGAAAAAGGAACGATCGGATTTTTCGCGCCGCCGGTGCGCTCTTTTTTTATAGCACGAACGATCGGAACGGTATCGGGAACGGTACCCCAGCCCTTATTGATCGTACCGTGGTCGGTGATCGCCACGATATCGTAATCGAGCGAATAATAGTCGGCGATCGCTTCCTTTATCGGCTGAAAACCATCGGACGCGGTGGTATGGCAGTGAAGCTGCGTTTTATAGGCGGACCAGCTGTCCCAATCCACGTTCGCATACGGGTTTGTGATCGTGAAATCCTCTTTCTCCGCCGCTAAAGAGAGCACGCTGACGGAAGAAAAGAGCAGCGTGAGACACAGCAGGATACTGATAAACTTTTTCATAGATACGGAATTCCTTATTTCATATTTTTCCGCGCATTACGCAAGCGCTTCTTCGAGCACGGCTTTGAAAGCATTGCAGGCGGCGTTGAACGCGTCGCGGTTGGTTGGATATTCAAATTCTTCCTTCACGGATTCCGCGCCTCCGGTGAGTTCGAGATTCTTGAGGCCGTCGAACACCTTCAGGTGCGGCTCGAGCGTTAAAAAGCGATAGCCGTCCTTTTTGCTGAACCGACGGATCAGCTCCGCAAGATTGCCGTCGCCCTTGCCGCAGGGAACGACGAAACCGTCGGACATACGGCAATCCTTGACGTGCATATACTCGATATAGTCCTTCAGCAGCTCGTAAGCGGGAAGGATCTCCACTTTGCACTGAATGAAATTCGCGGGGTCGAAAATGCCCTTGATCTTGCCTTCAAAGGTAGTAAGAATGTCGTGGCAGCGGGTGTCGATATCGCCGAAGATGCCTTTTTCATTCTCGTGGCAGCACCAGATACCGTTCGCTCTCGCGTAATCCGCCATCTTTTCCAGACGCTCAAAAACCTCGTCGCGGTAAACGGCGGGATCCTCCTCCTTGGGCATATAGAAGCTGAACATGCGGATATTCTGCGTACCGAGGATATTCGCGTTTTCCACGCACTGCTTAAAGCTCTCGAAATGGGGAGCGAAATCGTCCTTGATGCCGATCTTGCCGAACGCGGAACCGATGGAAGAAACGCCGATGCCGTTTTCATCGAGGATCTTCTTTACGTTTTTCGCCTGCTCCGCCGTAAAATTGGAAATATTGCCCTCGTCGAGTCCTCTGGGCTCGATGTGCGTGAGGCCGTTTGCTTTCAGCGCCTCGATCTGATTCAATATACCGCCGCCCGCTTCATCGGCGAACGCGGAAAGAAGAAATGATGCCATAATTTACCTCCCGGATCACTGCTCGCCCTTTATCAGAGCTTTATACAGTCTTATATAATCGTTTGCGGAGCGTCCCCACGAATAGTCGCAGTCCATGGCGCGTTTGCGAAGCACCGCCCAGCCCTCTTTATCCTTATAGCCCTCGATGGCTCTGCGGATGGTATGGAGCATTTCATGCGCGTTGTAATCCGTGAAAACGAAACCGTTGCCCTCGTTGTCGCCGGAATCGGAAACGGAATCCTTTAGTCCTCCGGTGGCTCTTACGATCGGCACGGAGCCATATCTCAAAGCGAACATCTGCGAAAGTCCGCACGGCTCGTTTTTGGACGGCATGAGGAAAATATCGCTGCCGCCGTAAATTCTGGAAGCGAGCTTCGGATCGAACGCAAGCCTTACGGCGAGCTTATCCGGATACTTCGCCGCCATGTCGCTGAAAAACGTTTCATACTGCCATTCGCCCGAGCCGAGCACCGTAAACTGCACGTCCTCAGTGGCGAGCAGCTCGTCGAGCACACACTGCACAAGATCGAAGCCCTTATGCGAAACAAGACGGGATACGATACCGATCACGGGTATGTCCGCGCGTTCGGGAAGCCCTATTTCCTTCTGAAGCTCCGCTTTGCAGACCGCCTTGCCGCTTACGTCCTCCGCGGAGAATTTTGCCGCGAGCGCGGGATCCGCGCCGGGATCGTTCAGCTCGGTGTCGATGCCGTTCAATATGCCGTGGATCTTCCAGCTCCTTAAATTGAGGATGGAATCGAGTCCGTAAGCATACCACGGGTCGAGGATCTCCTTCGCATAGGTCGGGCTGACGGTGGTGACGCAGTTCGCGCATTCGATACCGCCCTTCATGAAATTGATGCAGCCGTCGTTTTCGAGAAGAGAAGCATGCTCCTCCGCAATGCCGACCACGTCGCCGAGGATCTCCCGGCCCTACTTGCCCTGATAGTGGATATTATGGATGGTAAGCACGGTCTTTATGTTCTCGAAGCCCTCGCGGTTCGCGTAGAACTCGGAATAATACACCGGCACGAGAGAGGTCTGCCAGTCGTTGCAGTTGATGACGTCCGGCTTGAAATCAATATACGGGATCATCTCCAGCACGGCGCGGGAGAAAAACGCGAAGCGCTCGGCGTCGTCGTAATGCCCGTAAATGCCCTGCCGTTTGAAATAATACTGGTTATCGAGGAAATAATAGATCACGCCGTTATACTTGGCCTCGAATATGCCGCAGTACTGCCGTCTCCATGCGACCGGGACGGTGATATGCGTGATGAACTTCATATCGTCCTTATATTTCTGCGGGATGCCCTCGTAAAGAGGCATGACCACCCGGCAGCCTATAAGTCGGCGTCTCAAAGCAACGGGAAGCGACCCCGCGACGTCGCCTAAACCTCCGCTGGCGATAAACGGCTTTGCTTCGCTGACTGCGTATAAAACCTTCATTTTTCTTCCTCCTGTTTTCCTTGCCGCCGCAAAGCGGCCTGTGTCAGATGTGGATACCCTTTCCGATATACACGGGATACGTGTCGGCGCCGGAGAGCACCTTGCCGCTTCTCACGGCAACATCCTTATCGGTGATGCAATAGCCGAGCTTTGCCGCTTCGGCGATGAACGTATGCGGCATGAGCACGCAGTTTTTCACCTCGGCGTCCTTTTCTACGCGGCAATCGCGGAACAGGATGCTGTTTTCCACCTTGCCGTCGATCACGCAGCCGTCGGCGATCAGAGAATTCTTCACGCTGCTGCCGAGGCCGTAAACGGCGGGCATATCCTCGTACACCTTGGTATATACGGGACGCTCGGCATTGAACAGAGCATCGTAATTTTCCGGTTTGAGAAGAGCGAAATTAGCGTCGAAATAGCTTTTCAGGGAATCAATGACCTCACAGAAGCCCTTTACCTCGTAGCCGGAGATATTGAGCTTTTTGATATTCTTCATGATGATATCCTTTTCAAAGGATATGTTGCCCTTGGCGAAGGACTCGCCGACGAGCCGCTGAAGAAGCGATTTCTTCATGATGGAAATTTTTAAGCCGTAGGCGCCTTTTTTGCCGCCCTCGGACATAACGAGCTTCGTGATACGGCCATTTTCGATCTTTTCCGCAACGGTCTGCACGTTGAGCTGCGGTACGGTACCGTGCTTATAGAGCATCATGATATCGGCTCCGCTTTTCTCGAAGCTCTCGAAAACGTCCGTGAAATCGAAATTCGCGACCGCCGTGCAGTCGGACATCAGCACGTATTCCTCGCTCGTTTTTTCGAGGAATTCCAAGATGTTTTTGAGCGCGCCGATACGGCTCGCGTTATAGTTTTCTATCTCCTCGGCATTGAAGGGAGGCAGGAAGAAAAGACCTTCTTTTTTCCGCGCAAGATCCCACGGTTTACCGGAACCGAGATGATCCATGAGCGACTGATAATTGTTGTTGGTAAGCACACCGACCTTTTTTATGCCGGCGTTCACCATCGAGGACATTACGAAGTCGATCAGACGATAACCGCCGCCGAAGGGCACGGACGCCATGGAGCGGAACCCCGTTACCTCGCTGAGAGCCTCATCGCCCTCGTTGGCGAAAATGATGCCGAGCACATCGTTTCCTCTCATTTTACGTCACCCTCCTTTACGTCCTCGTCGATCATGAGGTTTGCCGATACCTTTGCTTTTTTGCCGACAGTCACGTCGGCACCAATCACGGCAACGCCCCATTTGTCGAGTTCCTTTATCTTTTCCGGATCTTCTCCCACGACCGCACCGCTCTCGATCACGGCGTTTTCGGCGACCATCGCATACTGCACGGTCGCGCCCGCTTTGATCGTAGCGCCGGGCATGACGATCGAATATTTCACGTTCGCGCCCTTTTCGATCTTCACGTTGGAGAAAATGACGGAATAATCCACCTTACCGCTGATGCGGCAGCCGCCGGAGATCAGAGAATTCTGCACCTCGGCATCCTCTGCGACGAAATGCGGCGCCAAAGCCGAATTCTTGCAGTAGATCTGCCAGTCGGCGTCGTCGAGATTGATATTCACTTTCGGGTTGAGCAAGTCGAGGTTCGCTTCCCACAGGCTGTCGATCGTGCCGACGTCCTTCCAGTAGCCGTCGAAACGGTAAGCGAACATTCTCTCACCGGCATTGTGCATGGCGGGGATCACGTTTTTGCCGAAATCGTTGGAGGAAGCGGGATCCGCCTCGTCCGCGATGAGATATTCGCGGAGCTTCTTCCACGTGAACATATATACGCCCATGGAAGCTTTATTGGATTTCGGGACCTTCGGCTTCTCCTCGAACGCGGTGATGGCGCCGTCGTCATCGGTGAACATAAGTCCGAAGCGCGAAGCCTCTTCCCACGGGACTTCGAGCATCGCGATGGTGCAGGCGGCGTTTTTCTCCTTGTGATATTCGAGCATCTTGCCGTAGTCCATCTTATAGATATGGTCGCCGGAGAGCACCGCAACGTATTCGGGATCGTAGCGGTCGATGAAGTTTATATTCTGATAGATGGCGTTGGCGGTACCCTTGTACCACTCGGTGCCCTTGATCTGCTGATAGGGTGAGAGGATATGTACGCCTCCGTCGTTGCGGTCAAGATCCCACGGTTGACCGTTGCCGATATAATCGTTGAGCTCTAAGGGCTGATACTGCGTGAGCACACCGACCGTATAGATGCCGGAGTTCACACAGTTTGACAGAGGAAAGTCGATGATCCTGTATTTTCCTCCGTAGGGTACGGCAGGTTTGGCGATCTTCTTGGTAAGGATACCGAGACGGCTTCCCTGTCCGCCCGCAAGAAGCATTGCGATGCATTCCTGTTTTCTTGCCATTGATTTCATCCTTTCGTTTTATATATTGGAGAATTATTTGTCCTTGTAGGGGGTATATCGGAAAAGCAGACACGAAAATCCGGGCAAAGTGAACGATACGGAATTGTCTTTGCCGTGCCACGGTATTTTTTTCGTGCAGACTCTTTTCTGCGTATTGATGCCTCTGCCGCCGAACGCGGGATCGTCGGAATCGAGCAATTTCGTGAGGACACCGCGCTTTTCGATGCCGATGCGGTAATCCTCCCGCGTAACGGGGGTGAAATTGCACACGGCGACCACCGAATTTCCGTCGGCGTCGGTGCGCCGGAAGGCAACGACCGAATTATTGTTGTCGTCACTCACGAGCCATTCGAAGCCCTCCCACGAATCCTCGATTTCCCAAAGAGGCGCATTGTCTTTATATATATGATTGAGCTTTTTCACGTAATCGTGAAGTCCGCGGTGAGAATCGTAATCAAGCAGGAACCAGCGCAGCGGACGCTTTTCGTCCCACTCGATGAACTGCCCGAATTCCTGCCCCATGAACAGAAGCTTTTTGCCGGGATGCGCGTACATATAGCCCAAAAACGCCTTCATCCCCATAAATTTTTCCTCATACGTGCCGGGCATCTTGTCGAGCAGCGACTTTTTGCCGTGCACCACCTCGTCGTGGGAGATGGGCAGCACGAAATTCTCGGAAAAAGCGTAAAACAGAGAAAACGTGACGAGATCGTGATTATATTTTCTCGAAAGGCCGTCCAGCTGACAATAGCGCAGGATATCGTTCATCCAGCCCATGTTCCATTTGAAATTGAAACCGAGACCGCCGTCGGAAACGGGCTTGGAGACCATCGGCCACGCGGTGCTTTCCTCCGCCATCATCAGCGCGTAGGGATAATCGCGGAAAACGCTTTCGTTCAGATACCGGATGAATGCCACAGCTTCGAGATTTTCCCTGCCGCCGAAGATATTCGGGCGCCATTCTCCGTTCTTTCTTCCGTAGTCGAGGTAAAGCATGGACGCCACCGCGTCCACCCGGATACCGTCGACGTGATATTTATCGAAATAAAACTCGGCGCTCGAGGTCAGAAAGCTGATGACCTCGTTTTTGCCGAAATCAAAAATATGGGTTCCCCAGTCCTTATGCTCGCGTTTCAACTCATCGGCGTATTCATACTGGCTCGTGCCGTCGAATTCATACAGCCCGTGCGCATCCTTCGGGAAATGCGCGGGGACCCAGTCGAGAATGATACCGATGCCCGCTTTGTGCAGCTCGTTGACGAGGTACATGAAATCGTGAGGCGTACCGTAGCGGGAGGTAACGGAGAAATAGCCCGTCACCTGATATCCCCACGAGCCGTCGAACGGATGTTCCATCACGGGCAGAAGCTCCACGTGCGTATAGCCCATATCCTTGAGATACGGCACGAGTTCGTCCGCCAAAGCGCGGTAGGAATAAGGCTCGCCGTCCGGGTACATTCGCCAGGAGCCCGCGTGGAGTTCATAGATATTGACGGGAGAAGAATAGATATTCTGCTTCACCCGTTTGGGAAAATACGTTTTGTCCGTCCACGCAAAACCGTCAAGCTCGAAAAATTTCGATGCGTTTGCCGGACGCGTTTCACAGTGAAAAGCATAGGGGTCGGTCTTCATGCGGCGTACGCCGTCGGCCCCCTCCACGCAGTATTTATACGAATCGTATTGCTTTACTCCGGGGATGCGGGTTTCCCATATCCCGTCCGCGATCGTTTCCATCGGGGAAGCGGTATCGTTCCAGCCGTTGAAATCCCCGGCGACCGATACCGAACGCGCTTTGGGCGCCCACACTCTGAAAACGACCTCATCGCCGTCCCGATGAGCTCCGAAAAATTCGTAAGCCCTGTTGTTGCGTCCCTGCTTAAAAAGATAGACCGGAACGTCCGAAACGTTAACGACCTGTTTTTTCACGGAATACACCTCCCGAGCATAATGATCACCATGAAAAAGTATAACAAATTTTTTTACTCTTTGCAAGGGAATTTTTGACTATTTTGTTAGAAGGACTCTTAGATAATTTTTTTAAATTTTAGTTATTATGCACAAGTTTTATGCGATTATTTTACAAACCATACGGTTTTGATTCATATCATCAACGCTTCCGTGCATATACATCTACCGAAATCTCAACCGGGAGATGATAGTATTTGAATACTGCGGCAAGGCAGAGGGCAAAAGAACTGGGTGTGTATATTGCGGAGAACGGAGTCACGGTACGCGCCGCGGCAAAAACCTTCGGAATATCGAAATCGACGGTCCACACCGACGTGACGCAAAAACTGAAGAACATTGATTCGCAGCTATGGGAAAAAGTAAGACAGGTATTAGATGAAAACAAGGCACAGCGGCATATCCGCGGCGGAAACGCGACGCGGGAAAAATACAGGAAACAGAAAGAATACGCCCTGCATAAACTATAAAAGATTGACACGGCCCCGACTGTCGGATATAATTGAGAAAAAAACAAGGCAGTGACACAAAATGTTCGGGAAGAAAAAGGATAAAAAGAAAAAAGGTACGCCCACGGAAAAATTTCTCTCGCTCACAGCGAACGGAGTTCCGATGGAAGCCATAAATTTCTTTCTCAAAAAAGGTGAGGACGGCTCTCCTATGCTGGAGGTACGCACGAAAGACGTTTGCGAAGCCATGCACTATTCGCACGTGGACTTCGATCTGAAAACAAACGTAAAGCAGGTAAAGGTAAGCGCCGATTTCAAAGAGGCCAAGGAAGAGAAGCATTGTAAGCTCTATATTTTCAACGTAACGGATTATTCACAGTTTTTTATTTAAAAATTTTCGCCGTTCCATTGACCGGACGGCGTTTCTGTGATATCTTGAAAAAAAGACAAAATGAGGTAAAAATGATGAAGAAAAAAATATTGGCACTCATCCTCTCTCTCGTAATGTGCTTTTCCGTTCCCGCAGCGGTCACAGCCTCCGCACTTACTCTCCCTGATATGGGTGATCTGATCTCCGCCGTATCCACGGATACGAAAAACGCCGTAGGAGCTTTTCTTCCGCTTGCAAAGCTTTCCTTCTCCCTGATGGGTAAGATGGGACCCTATCTCAGAAACATTATTTTCACAGAGGACAATATGGAAACCGTTCAGGACCTGAGCGGAAAGCTTATGGCAAAGGTCATGACGAAAATACAGTCCTCGGTCGACGGTACGATCAACGACATAAAGGACTCCATTGCGTCGATTTTTGAAAAACCGACCCAGCCCGCCGAACCGACGACGAAGCCGGTAACGCCGACCGAACCGACCGAACCGTCCGATCCGACCACGCCCACGCAGCCGACGGAACCGACGACGGAGCCCACAACAGAACCGACGACAAAGCCGGACGACGATGAAGTGTCTGATTTTGAGATCAAAGCAGGCGACCTTTCCGAGATCCTCAGCAAGTATATTTTTGTAAAATACGATAATTCGTCCGATATCGCGCGCATCATCGCTTCCAACAGCGCTATCACCTATCACACGATCAACGGCGACGACGGTACGCTTTACATCAGCATCAACATTGAAGATAACCCGCAGATATTCAATTACGCGGTATTCCGTCAGGTAGTAGAAAATCTCTATGCGCGCCAGGGGGAAGAACTCCTTACCGACAAATACGGAAAGATCGACTACGTTATGTCTTACGAGCATATCGCCGGGGAGCTTGCCATGCACATGCTTCTTTTCGCCGCGGTAAGCGAAGTGATGCACGTAACGAAGTCCCGTGACAGACGTTTGGTCAATCTTTACAAGTCCTGCGCCGTAGCCGACCTCAACATCGACGAAGCTCGTATCCCCACCGAAGCGATCTCCATTCTCGGCATCCTGCTCATCAATTTCGTAAGATTCAATACGTATAAATTACTGGGAATCATTTAAATTCGGAATTCGGAATTAAACTGTATATTTTACAAAAAGATACGCCGGAACATTCTGCGTATCTTTTTTTGTATATCGGAGCGATAAATGGCAGGTTATCGTTTTCGAAGCTGCGGGAGCACGTAGGGTTCGCCGCCCTCGGCGAAGCGCATGGGAGTGTGCGGAGCACCACGAAACATATGTTACTTTTGCTTCGTTTGGTTGCTGATAAACCGTGT
>JAZLHN010000051.1:0-9352 GCA_045616815.1 Acutalibacteraceae bacterium | reverse complement strand
GTCGAAGATTTATTTTGTTTTGCGGTGCTTAGCTGCAAGGAAGACGAACGACGCATACTGTCGTATTCGGAGCGAGGATGACACAGCAGATGAGTGCCGCAAAGCAAAATAAACGGGTTCGGATTTGACGCGCTGGCTTATACTAACTAATTATACTTTCAGTTCAGAGAGGATGGAAAAACTTATGGCAAAATGTCCCAAATGCGGCAGGAAGCTGCATATTTACGACGTAAGCCAGTTCTGCCCCGGATGCGGCGTGAACATGAGATTCTACGGCTTTGAGGAGACCTTTTTCAGAGAGGCGAAGTTAGCGGAGCTCACGCAGGCGGGCGTACATATCAAGATCCGCAGGCTCAAAGCGGCGTTCATCGGCTCGAAGCTCTGCATCGCGCGGCTCGTCGTTATGATCCTCCCCATCGTCGCGCTGCTCGTTCCGAACGGAAGCTTTTCCGTCACGATGCCGTTCAAGTCGCTGAACTACGCGTTCGGCGCGCTCGGTATCTACGGGATGTTCACCGACGGCGGTTTCAATTATCTGATGAACATGACCTCCGCCGAGCTTTTCGGCGCGGATTTCACCGCGGTCAGAAACGCCCTGTTCGTTTACGCCTCGGTCGCGCTGTTCGGCGTGTTTGTACTCTTGTTTTCCATCCTTTGCTTTGCGAGCTATAAAAATATGCAGAAAGTGATCTGCGTTTTCGCCGCGCTCGGCTTCGCGGATTCCATTGCCGCCATGTTCGTTGTGAACGGCTTAGAGGCAAAGCTTGCCGGAAGCGCGATGCTCTCCGCAACCAAGGGCTTCGGTCTTTTGGTCGCGGCGCTCATGTTCGCGGCGGTGTTCGTCGTGAACCTGCTTCTGTGTATCAAGGGCATCCCCGTGGAATACGCCGAGGGTATGCTCGAAAGAAACGCGATATATAAAAAAGTTAAGTCCGGTGAGATCAAATTAGATGATCTTCCTCAGCCCGTCGTCGAGACCGCGGAGACCCGCAAGATCGACGCGGAGATCGCGAAGGAAGAAGAGCTCCACAGACAGAAAAAAGCAAACGCGGAGGTGAAGGCAAATGGCTGAAATCGCTAACGATAAAAAAGATACCAAAAGCAAGCTCGTAACGGCTGCCGTCATCGTCATTCTGTGCCTTATTTTCGTGGTCGGCTTCATTTACGGCCTCAACAGCGTGCTCGCCATGGAGGGCTCCTTCCCGCCCTCGAAACTCACCGAGAGCCTGACCGTGCTTCCCGATACCGTTCATTCCTCCGAGGAGGAGATCGCGGCGTTCACGAAGGACGATATGGTGAATTATCTGAAAAAGCTCACCGACGCGGCGCTCACCAACGAAGCGCAGATGAATGCCGGCAGAGACTATGATATCGACAACGATACGCTCGTTACTTCCCGCGGCGGCAAATTCACCGATACGCTCGCCTTCCTCGCGGATGATATCGGCGATGCCGGTACCGCTTTCGGCGGCGCCATGTACGGCGATTTTACGGCGGCGAACGCCGCCTTCGGCGAGGATATCGGCGGTATCCTCCGTCTGCCCGATATCAAGGCCGACGATATCGAGAGTTTCGACATCGCTTACATCTATTATCAGTGCCCGATCTGCGGCGACACGAGCGACGAGTATCTCGACCACTGCGAGGACTGCGGCAGCACGTATCCTTACAATATGCAGTACCGCGGCGACTATAACGTAACGCTTCACCTCGTGAATACCGAGGATATGCTGAAACGCAACTTCGCGCCCCGTACCGACGAGGAGATCAAAGCGCTTTTCGCCGAGGGCATGAGCGGCAAGCTTTCTCTTACGAAGTTTGACCGCGAGTATAAGGAACTCACCGTTTCCTTCACCGTGGACCGCGCCACCGATCATATCAAAAATCTTTCCTACGCCAAAAAGCTCGGCGTTGCCCTCTCCGCGAATTTTGAGGGAGAATGGGAAGCGCTCGGCGCGGAAGATATCCGCTTCGATTTCACCCAGAGAGATAATTTCGGCTTCACGTGGCCGGGCATCGAGCTCGACCTGCATGAAATGGTGCTCGAGCCCAAGGGCACCGACAACCTGATCGCCACGCTCACCTGCGCCGAACCCACCAAAATGACCGTATCGTGGGCGTCCTCCGATCCCGACACCGTAAAGGTGGACGACGAGGGCTACTTAAAGGCCTGCAAGACCGACGGCGGCAGCGCGGTCATCACCGCCGAATATGAATTCAACGGCAGAACGTACACCGATTCCTGCGAAGTGAACGTAAGATACTCCGTGGAATCCACCGCGATGAAGAAAAACAAGGTAAAGCTTGCTCCCGGCGAGGAATTTGCGCTCGAGGTCAAGTTCGATCCCAAGAATTCCACGGTGCAGACGCTCACGTGGTATTCGGAGGACGAGAGCGTCGCGACGGTTGACGAAAACGGCGTCGTGACCGCCGTTGCAAAGGGCGAGGTCACCGTGTATTCGCTTTCCGACGACGGATATTTCCGATCATCCTGCAAGGTAACGGTAGAATAAGGAGAAACATATGGAACAATTCATCATCGACCAGGTCACCTACGGCCTTAAATATCTTCCCGTCAATCTCGCCAAATCGTTCTTTATCAAACGGTCGAGCGAGGAGACGAAAAAGCTCCGCAAGGATTTCATCCTCGGCGTGTGCCATCCGAACGAGAATTACAAGCTCATAAGAGAAGCCAACATCGGCTGGATCCGTATCGACATCCCTTATCCCTACGATAAAGACGGCAATCTTTCCGAGTCTTACAAGAGCTTCAAGGATCGCTGCAAGGGCTACGTTGACAACGGCATCAGGGTCATGGCGGTCACGCCCTATCCGCAGCCGTTCATCGAAAACGGACTCGACCCCCGCTGCGCCGAAAACGAAGAGGGCATCCGCGAGGTCGCCCGCTTCCTTGCCAAGGATCTGCAGGGGCTCGTAGGCGCGTTTCAGGTAACGAACGAAATGGGCATCCCGCGCTTCACCATTCCGCTGAAAATGGACGAGGCGGCGCGCTTCATCGCCATCCAGCTCGAAGCTCTCTATCCCGTCAAGGGCGATATCCTCATCGGCTACAATTCCGCGGGCCCGCAGGCGGACCTGCATACGAAGCTGCGCGATTATCATAAATACTGCGATTACGTGGGCGTGGATATCTACCTCGGCTGCTTCTACGGCGCCCCCGGCTTCATGTGGCTGTTCGACGCGCTTCTCCGGTACCTCTGGGCGCTCACCGGCAAGCCGGTGCTTCTGCAGGAATTCGGCTACATCGGCGCGGGTGCTCCCAAAACGAAGGAAGAGAAAAAAGCCATCCTCGGCAAATACGGCGCCGTGAGCGAAAAGGACGCGAAAGAGCATATCGAGACGTTCGTCGAGAATATGCCGCAGCATTTCAAGGATCACGTCAAATACCTTGCAGAGGGCGATCCCAAGCGCTATACGGAATTACTCTTCAATTCCGACCTCACCAACCATCTGTACTGCGAGCTCCCGAAGACCACCAAGATCCCCGGCTACGAGCACACCCCCGAGGGACAGGCGAAGTTTTACCGGGATATCCTGCAGCGGCTCTACGATCAGCCCTACGTCTGCGGCAGCATCATCTACTGCTGGCAGGATTCCGATAAATGCTATGTCTGCGGTCAGGCGGAATGCCCCACCGAAACGGTATGGGGACTCACCGACCGCAACGGAAATCCCAAGCCCGCGTACTACGCCGTACAGAAGGCGATGGGACACATAAGATGGGAACAGAATACGGAAAAGTAATTCACAATGCATAATGCATAATTCATAATGCATAATTCATAATGCATAATGCATAATTTGTTTATCTCAAAGCCTGCTTAATGTTCATAAACTAATCCTAAAAAAAGGAGTTCGTAGCTATGGATAAAAAATTAGAACCTCTGTTTACCCCGTGGAAAATCGGAAACTGTGAAATAAAGAACCGCTTCGTGCTGACCTCCATGGGCGGTACCGACCTGTTCGGATGGATGGAAGTGAACCATTTTGATAAGGCGGGCGCGAAGTTCATCATGGAAGTCGCGAAAAACAACTGCGGTCTCGTGCTTCCCGGCTGTCAGCCCGTATACAACCCCATCATGGGACAGTGGCTCGACAAGAACAACAAGATGTATAAGGATCTCGCCAAGTGGATGCCCGAATTCCACAAGACCGGCGCGAAGCTTTTCGTACAGCTCACCGCGGGCTTCGGACGTTCGTTCACCGTAAGCGAGGTCATGGAAAAGCTCTACAACACCCCTGTCGTCAACGTGCTTTCCAAGCCCGTTATGAATCTCGATAAGATCACGGCTTCGGCATCCGCGGCGGAAAACCGCTGGTCGGATAAGCTCCCGTCCCGTGAAATGACAAAAAAAGAGATCGAGCGCTTCGTGGAGGCGTTCGCCGTTTCCGCGAGAAAGCTGAAGGAAGCGGGCGTGGACGGCGTAGAAGTACACGCCGTGCACGAGGGCTATCTGCTCGACCAGTTCACTCTCAAATACGTCAATAAGCGTACCGACGAATACGGCGGAAGCTTCGAGAACCGTTACCGCTTCGCCGTGGATATCGTAAAGGCCATCAAGAGAGAATGCGGCAAGGATTTCCCCGTTTCCCTTCGCTATTCCGTTATTTCCAAGACCAAGGGCTGCCGTCAGGGCGCTCTGCCCGGTGAGGAATACACCGAGGTCGGCAGAGATATGGAAGAGTCCGAAAAGGCGATCAAGTATCTGTCCGACGCGGGCTACGATATGTTCAACTGCGACAACGGTACCTAGGACGCGTGGTACTGGGCGCATCCCCCTGTTTATATGCCCGAAAACTGCAACCTCGCGGACGTGGAGCATATCAAGAATTTCACCGATAAGCCCGTTGTATGCGCCGGCCGTCTCGATCCGAGAGTCGCGGCGGAGTCCATCGCCGAGGGCAAGCTCGACGGCGCCGGCTTCGCGCGTCCGTTCCTTGCGGATCAGGAGTGGATAACCAAGCTCATGAACGATAAGGAAGAGGATATACGTCCCTGCATCCTCTGCCACAACGGCTGCTTCAATATGTGCCACTACAAGGGCGTTCCGAACGATCAGGAGCTTTCCGACTCCACGCATCTCGCGCGCTGCGCGGTCAACGCCGAAACGATGCAGTGGAACAAGCACAAGATCGTGAAGACCTCTTCCCCCAAGACCGTCCATATCATCGGCGGCGGCATCGGCGGCATGGAGGCTGCCCGTGTGCTCAAGCTGAGAGGTCACAAGCCCGTGATCCACGAGAAGAGCGCGGTGCTCGGCGGCACGTTCATCCCCGCCTCCGCGGAGAGCTACAAGGGCAAGCTGAGAGACCTGCTCGCATGGTACCGCAGAGAAATGACCAAGCTCGGTATTGAGATAAAGCTCAACGACGAGGTAAAGGATATCTCCGTCTTCGGCGGCGCTCCCGTGATCGTCGCTACCGGCTCCACTCCCGTGAAGCTCGGCAAGCTCCCCGGCTTCGATAAGACCGTCGAGGGCTGCGAATTCCTGAACGGCACCAAGCAGGTCGGCGACAATGTGGTCGTGATCGGCGGCGGTCTCACCGGCTGCGAGATCGCTTACGAGATCGCTTTGCAGGGCAAGAAGGTGTCCATCGTGGAAATGAAGGACGACCTTGTGAGCCAGAAGGGCGTATGCCTTGCGAACTCCTCTTACCTGCGTGAGTGGTTCGCGCTCAACAACGTTCCCGTTTATCTTGAGACCGCTCTCAAGGAAGTCAAGGACGACTGCGTTATCTGCGCCGACAAGAACGGCAATAAGATCGAGATCGCCTGCGATTCCGTCATCAGCTGCGTAGGCTACAAGCCCGCGCCCCTCACCGAGGCACAGAAAAACGTATATCTCGTAGGCGACTGCCTTGCCATCGGCAACCTGCGCTCCGTTATCTGGAGAGCCTACGAGGTCGCGATGAAGATCTGATAATTTTTATCCTTGCACGAAAGGACTGCTCCGGCAGTCCTTTTTTGTATTCTTTTCTTGAAAGTGCTATGCACCTGTGTTATATTTTTTCTGTTGACGGCACGGTAAATTTTTGTTTGAAGAGTAAAAACGAGGCATATGAATCATAACGCCCCCCCTTTTAGGGGAGGGGGACCGACCTTGTGTCGGTGGAGAGGTTCATTGCTCGGTTTTCCGTAAAATCGTTGTCACGGCGGGATTTACGGAACCTCTCCGCCACGCTCACGCGCGGCCCTCCTCCCCTAAAAGGGGAGGCGTTGTGTTAGAAATGTTTCGCGCGCTCCCGCAACTACTCCGCCGCCAACCTGCAATTTACCGTTCATCCAATACAATGCTATCGGAGAAATACTATGAACAAAAAACTTTTTGTCCGGGCGCTCGGGGATACCGTGCCGGTGCTGGCCGGGTATATGGTGCTCGGCATCGGCTTCGGTCTGCTGATGGATTCCATCGGCTACGGCGCGGGCTGGGCGTGTCTCATGAGCTGCTTTATCTACGCGGGCTCCATGCAGTATATGGCGGTGAGCCTCATTTCGGCGGGAGCTTCTCTGCCTCTGTTCGCGCTCACTACGCTCATGGTGAACGCGCGGCATTTGTTTTACGGGATCTCCATGATCGAAAAATACAAGGGGATGGGGATAAAAAAGCCCTATCTCATCTTCGCCCTCACCGACGAGACCTATTCGCTCGTGTGCTCCGCCTCGGATGCGGTGGAGGAAAAGGATCTGCCCTCCTATTATCTGCTCGTTACGCTCATCGACCATATCTACTGGGTGAGCGGCACGCTCATCGGCTCTCTGCTCGGCGCGCTCATCACCTTTGATACCACGGGCGTGGACTTCGCCCTCACCGCGTTGTTCATCACGGTGCTCACCGCTCAGATGATGAAAAAGGAAAACCGTCCGTCCGGGCTTGCGGGCGTCGCCGTGAGCGTTCTCTGCCTTCTCATTTTCGGTGCGGACAGCTTCCTGATCCCCGCCATGCTCGGCATCACGGGCGTTCTGCTGCTGATGCGGGGGATAAAAGGAAAGGAGGCGGCGGTCAATGGATGATAAACGTCTGCTCCTTGCGCTGCTTATCACGGCGGCAGTCACGGCGGCGCTGCGTTTTCTGCCGTTCCTCATCTTCGGCGGCAAGAGAAAAACGCCCGAAACCGTTCTTTATCTCGGAAAAGTGCTTCCGTGCGCCATCATGGGTATGCTCGTCGTTTACTGCCTCCGGGGGATGTCCTTTACCTCGGTCGGAGGCTTCCTGCCGCAGCTCATCGCGGGCGCGCTCACCGCGGGACTGTACCTGTGGAGAAAAAATTCGCTTCTGAGCATCCTCGGCGGCACGGCGTGCTATATGCTGCTGATAAGATTTGTTTTCTAAAGTATATTGACTTCAGACGGGGAATAATATATATTTGGAATAGGATAAATAATACCTATTTTTGAAAAAGGAGAAAAAATATGATAATTGATACCGACAATATTTTTTCCGTGACACAGGCAAACCAGAATTTTTCGGCAGTTGAGAGAGTGGTTGACAGGGACGGAAAAGCAGTTATTTTTAAAAACAACAAGCCGAAATATATTATTGCAGATGTCGAAAACAGCGGGGTCATTTTTGATCTTACGGAAGAAGAAAAATTTGAGATCGTAGCGAAAAGAATTCTCAACAGATATCTTCCTGCTTTCAAGGAGCTTGCAAAATGACGAGATTTGATAAAGAAAAGGTTTTGCTTCTTCATCAGCTTATGGCGGAGGCTACGGGCGGAAGCGTCGGAGTAAGGGATACCGCATTACTTGAGTCTGCTCTTGAGAGCTGTTTTGCGACTTTTGACGGGATCGAACTTTATCCCACAAAAGAGGAAAAAGCGGCGCGCCTCGGTTTTTCACTTATTTCCAACCATGCCTTTGTCGACGGAAACAAACGAATAGGTGTTTACGTTATACTGTCCTTTCTTGAAATAAACGGGATAAGGATCAAAGCGGAAAATGACGAAGTGATTTCCCTCGGGATGTCTGTTGCCGATGGTACAATGAATGCCGACGGCGTTTTGAAATGGATAAATGAACACAAAAAATCTTTTTAACGTAAGGGACAAACCAATGAAACTCGGAAAAATTGCAAAAATTGACAAAAATTTTGCCGTGAAGACCGACATAGACCGCGAGGGACTCACGTTCCGTTCCGTGTTCGACGACGTTTTCTCGATCCACGGCGTGTTTTATGAGGACGGCTGTTTCCGCCGCCTGCCGCAGAGCGTCGCGGACAGGGTGAACGACGGCGTAAAGCAGCTGAATCTCAACACCGCGGGCGGCAGAGTGCGTTTCATTACCGATTCGGACTACGTGGCGGTGAACGTAAAGTATAACGGCGTGGGCAAAATGCCGCATTTCGCGCTCACGGGCTCGGCTGGGCTCGATATGTACGTGAACGACGGCAGCGGCGAGGAATACGTCGGCACGTTCACGCCGCCCTTCGACGTGAAGGATAAATTTGAGAGCGTGCTCGACATCGGCAAAAAAGAACGCCTTATCACGATCAATTTCCCCACCTATTCGGGCGTCAGCGAGCTGTATATCGGGCTGCGGGACGGCTGCGTGCTGAAAAAAGCGCCCGCCTATCCGAATGCGCTCCCGGTGGTGTTCTACGGCTCGTCCATCACGCAGGGGGGCTGCTGCTCCCGCCCGGGAAACACCTATCAGCAGATCCTCTCCCGCGAATTGAACTTCGATTACGTCAATCTCGGCTTTTCCGGCTCGGCGAGAGCGGAGGACGTGATATCCGACTATATCGCCGCTATGGATATGAGCGTTTTCGTGTACGACTACGACCATAACGCCCCCACCGCGGAGCACCTTGCCGCTACGCACGAAAAAATGTTCAGAAACATAAGGGCGGCGCATCCCGAGCTGCCCATCGTCATGCTCACTCGCCCGAAATTCCATCTGTACGGCGATGAGCCGGAGCGTTTGGAGATCGTAAAGCGCACCTATGAAAAAGCCGTCGCGGCGGGAGACGAAAACGTGTACTTCATCCCGGGCCCCGGGCTGATCGGGGAAGGGCTCCGCGAGGTCGCCACGGTGGATAACTGCCACCCGAACGACGCGGGATTTTTCAGCATGGCCTGCGCCCTGAAACCGCTGATGGAAAAGATAATTCAAATTTAAAAAACGTATAGTGAGGCACGCAGGTCTTCTGCGTGTCTTTTGTTTTACGCAAGAACGATAAATGGCAGTTTAGCGGCTTCGCCGCTAAACTGCGGAGAGTTGAAAGTTGAGAGTTGAAAGTTGAGATGTGGACGGGCTTCGCCCGTACCCGTTTATATAAAAGCAGATACAAACGGGAGCAACTATAACAATATATCGTTCTTAATGTTGTTG
>JAZLHN010000050.1:0-6095 GCA_045616815.1 Acutalibacteraceae bacterium | reverse complement strand
AAGAAGATCGCCGAAGCGGAAACCGAAAACGTCCGTCTTACGAATGCGCTCAACAGTGTGACCACGATCGATAATATCGACAACTACGCGCGCAACGTTCTCGGCATGGCCAAGTGCGAATCCTATCAGATCAAGTGCATCGACCTTTCCGAGGGAGACAAGGTGCTTTACAGCGGCAGCGGAATCGACCTGCTCGGTATATTTGATAAAAATAACTGAACGGCGTACATATGATCCGGAAACACGTCATATAGTTTACCGATGCGTTGTTTTTCGCACGGAAGACGCCGTGATCAAAGGGGCGGAGATTCTTCGCCCTTGTGCTTTTTTCCGGAGCACCGGATCGGAATAAAAAATCGGACTGAATAAGAAAAATGTTGAATGTTTCGGAGTGAATGCGAATGGCAAGAAGAGACGATCTCGCAATGAAAAGCAACAGCCTCACGGCGCGCCGCGGCGTAATACTGCTCCTTCTTATAGGCGTGCTTCTGATGGGAGCGTGCATTATAAGGATCGGTTATATATCGGTCGTGAAAGGCGACGATTACCGCCGCAAGGCCGAGGCCCAGCAGCTGAGTGTGGAGACTCTCAGCGCCGGCAGGGGCACGATCTACGACTGCAATATGAATATCCTTGCGCAGAGTGCGTCCGTGTGGAGAGTTTACGTCGTTCCCGCCGGTTTTAAGGATACGGACGACGACGGCAATAAATACGTGAACACCGAACGCCGTGAGGCCACGATCAAGGGACTTGCGCGCGTGCTCGAAATGGACGAGAACGCCCTGCGAGAAAAGATACTTGCGGCGGACGAGGATTCCCGGTATCTCCGGATCAAGGGGGAAGTTGAGTACGATATGAAAGAAGCCGTGCTCGAGCTCATCGACAATGAGAAGCTGATAAGCTGCATCGGCCTCGAATCCGATACGAAACGCTATTATCCGAATTCCAGCCTTGCCTCCACGATCATCGGCTTCACCGGCGACAGCGGTGACGGACTGTACGGTCTGGAATATATCTACAACGATACTCTCAAGGGCACGAACGGACGGATCGTTACCGCCAAGGACGGCGTTCAGTCGGAGCTCGACAATGCATACGAAGACGTGTACGAGGCGAAGCCCGGCACCAATCTCGTGCTTACCATCGATAATGAAATACAGACGATCCTGGAGAACTCCCTGAAGACCGCGCTCGCGGAGACCGGAGCGAAAAACATCTACGGCATCGTGATGAACACCAAGACCGGAGCGCTGATGGCGGTCGCCAATCTTCCCGACTATGATCTGAATGCTCCCTACGATATCCTTTTCCCCGAGCTGACCGCTTATTTCGAAACGAACGGCACGGACGAGGAAAAGGCGGATCCCGTTGCCGCGGCGAGAAACGAACAGTGGAAAAACAAATCCATCGCCGACTTCTATTATCCGGGCTCCGTTTTTAAAGTCTTCCTTGTTTCGGGCGCTCTTGAAGAGGGTATAATAACTCCGGAGACCTCTTATTACTGCACCGGTACCATAACGATACACGACAGAACGATCAAGGACTTCACTCCTACGGGCCACGGCATGGAAACACCATGCACCCTGCTCGTGAATTCCTGCAATGCCTTCGCGGTACACGTCGGTCAGCTCATGGGAGTCGATACGTATTATAAATACTTCCAGGCGTTCGGCTTTACGGAAAAAACGAACGTCGATCTCGCGGGTGAAAATACGCCCCGTGTGGGGATCACGTATCATGATCCCGATGTATCCTTCTCTTATTCCGATCTCGCCAGTGCCTCGTTCGGCCAGTCTATCACTGTTACTCCTCTGCAGATCGTGACGGCGATCAGCGCGGTCGGCAACGGCGGCAAGCTGATGCAGCCCTATGTCGTTGCCCGTCAGACCGATGGTGAGGGAAATACCGTAGCTGAGACCGAGCCGATAGTAAAACGGCAGGTCATCTCCGAAAGCACGGCTTCCACCGTAGCTTCATGGATGGAGAAGGTCGTGGAAGACGGCACCGGTAAAAATGCCTACGTTGCCGGTTATCACGTAGCGGGTAAGACCGGTACGTCGGAAAAACTCGGCAGTGCGGACGGCACGTATATCGCTTCTTTTGCCGGCTTTGCCCCGTGCGATGATCCGGAAATATCGGTGGTCATCATCATCGACGAGCCGCAGGGTGCGAATTATTCCGGCGGTGTCATCGCGGCTCCCGTCGGGGGACAGGTGCTTGAGAAAACACTGCAGTATCTCGGTATAGAGCCGGCGTATTCGGACGACGAGGTATCCACTCTCACCACACCCGCCCCGAACTACGTGGGTATGGGGATCGGTGAAGCGGAGGATGCTCTCGCCGATACGGATTATACGGTCAGAGTCATCGGCTCGGGCAACGCGGTCGTGGCGCAGTCGCCGGAATGTGGCAGACCCACCTCTGCGAACGGTGTTATCGTGCTCTATACGGAAACCAACGCCGACCGCGAAATGGTCACGGTGCCCGATTTCTCGGGACTCACCGTTTCGCAGGCGAATAAGCTTGCCGTGAGCAGGGGACTGAATGTAAAACTGTCCGGCAACAATCTCTCCGGTGGCTCGGATATCCTCGCCTATAAGCAGGATATCGCGATCGACACCGAAGTCGAAGCGGGTTCCGTCGTCACGGTTTATTTCCGTACTACGATAGGCGTGCGCGACTGATTAAAGGAAAAAGGTGTGTGAAAGAAAAGAAAGACGGGTACATTTTACGGAGGTAAAACGGTTTGACTTTTTCTTTTCTTCTTGAAGCGGCGGGACTTACGGGCGACTGTGAGGACGTAACGGTATCCTGCGTTACGGACGATCCCCGCGAAATAAAAAAAGACTGCGTGTTCGTATGCATCCGCGGCGAACACTTCGACGGACACGACTATGCCGTGAAGGCGCTCGAAAAAGGCGCTGCGGCGGTGATCGGCGAAAAAACACTTGCGCTGAAAGGTTATTATACTGTGCCGGACAGCCGTGAGGCGTTTGCGAAAACATGCAGCGCGTTTTTCGGAGATCCCGGAAAAAAGTTGAAAATGATCGGCGTTACGGGAACGAACGGAAAAACGACCACGGCGGAGTATATTCGTTTTCTGCTGGAAAACACGGGACATAAATGCGGACTGATCGGTACGCTCGGATGCGTTTGCGGCGGTACGAGAAAGCCGACGGGGTATACGACCCCCTCCGGCGCGGGACTCTACGGCGCACTTGACGACATGGTAAAGGCGGGCTGTGAATACTGCGTGATGGAAGTTTCCTCACAGGCGCTCGCACAGAAGCGCGTGGATGCGCTCCGGTTTTCGCTCGGCATATTCACGAATCTCGGAAATGAGCACCTCGATTATCACAAAACGATGAATGCTTATATCCGGGCGAAGGGAAAGCTCGCGGAACTTTCCGACGCCGTGCTCGTGAATTACGACGATGCCTATGCGGAAAAATTCCTTTCTTACTACAATGGTAATAATATAAAGTATTATTCGGCACGAAACGGTCTTGCCGATTATATGGCGAATAATATAAGATATGAAAACGGAAAGATATCCTACGTCATGTTTTGTCAGGCGGGCGTTTCACGGATATCTTTCGGCGGAATCGGCGAATTCGGCGTGTACAATTCTCTCGCTGCCGCGGCTGCGTGTGTCTGCTGCGGGATCCCGTTTCCGGACGTAACGAGGCTTATGCCGATGCTTCCCGCTATCCCCGGAAGAGCGCAGATGCTGATTTCCGACAGCGGCATAAGGGTGTGTGTGGATTTTGCTCATACGCCCGACGCTCTTTCCAATATATTGCTTGCGCTTTCCTCCGATGCCTCCGGCGGTATCCTGACGGTATTCGGCTGCGGAGGCGACAGAGACGCTTCCAAACGACCCCTCATGGGCAGGATCGCCGCCAATATGTCTAAATGTGTGATCCTGACCGCCGACAATTCGCGTTCGGAGGATACGGAAGCGATCATCGGAGAAATCAAAAGCGGAATAAGGCGTAAAGCGGATATCTTTACGGAGCCGGACAGAGAAAAGGCGATACGGCTTGCACTGAACAAGGCGGAAAAAGGCGATACTGTGCTGATTGCCGGAAGGGGATGCGAGGAAACGCTGGACCTCCCTTCCGGAAACGTTAAATTCAGCGACGCGGAATGCGTTGAAAGAATACTCGGGATATAACAAGGTTT
Organism: Acutalibacteraceae bacterium; assembly: GCA_045616815.1. GTDB lineage: Bacteria > Bacillota > Clostridia > Oscillospirales > Acutalibacteraceae > RUG806. The sequence continues at coordinate 1,910 of JAZLHN010000050.1, read as the reverse complement.
TTTATACGAAAGGAAAGATAATTTATGGAACTGTGGCTTGCGATCATTATGAGTGCCGTTTTGGGCTTTGTCGTTGCTTTTTTGCTCGGCTTCGGCATCATCCCTCTGCTGCATAAGCTGAAATTCGGACAGACGATCCTCGATATCGGCCCGAGCTGGCATAAAAAGAAACAGGGTACTCCCACGATGGGCGGTTTCCTGTTCATCATCGGCTTTGTCGTAAGCTTTGCCGTCGTGCTCCTTACCGATCATTTTATGGGCAGCGATATCCTCGCGTTCGGAGGAGGCCTCGGAGACAGCGCCGATAACGACCGTTTGAAGATCAAGATATTCTCCGGCATCCTCATGGCGGCGGGCTTCGGTTTCATCGGTTTCATCGACGACTATATCAAGGTCGTCAAAAAGAGAAATCTCGGTCTTACGGAAATGCAGAAGACTGTGATGCAGGCGCTCGTGATCGTTGCTTATCTTTTCACTCTTTATAAATTCGCGGGCGTGAACTATATGTTCATCCCCTATGCGGGCGTATGGGAAAACACGTTCGTTTTCTGGCTCGTCGGCGTCGTCGCGATCTACTGCACCGTGAACGCGGTCAACTTCCTTGATGGTGTGGACGGACTCTGCACCAGCGTTACGGCGGTCGCCTGCGTTGCCTTCGCGGTATGCGTGGTGCTCAGAGGCGTGGCGGGTGTAAGCGTCGTATGCAGTGCTCTCGGCGGCGCTCTTGCCGGATATCTCATCTGGAACTGGAATCCCGCCAAGGTCATGATGGGCGACGTCGGTTCTCTGTTCCTCGGCGGTATGGTGTGCGCGCTGGCTTACGCGATCGACGCACCGTGGCTCATCCTTCTCATCGGCGTGATCTACGTTGCCGAATTCGGCTCGGATATCCTGCAGATCGCTTACGTGAAAACGCACAACGGAAAGCGTCTTTTCAAAATGGCTCCTCTGCACCATCATTATGAAAAGAGCGGCTGGAGCGAAAAGAAAATCTGTGTCGTATTCACTCTCGTCACCGTTGTCGGCTCAGCCGCCGCGATAGCGCTCATGTGGTTCGGCAGAATAAAGTAAAGGAAATATACTTTACATAAAAAGGAGGTCACGGCGTGTCGGAACTGATAAACGGTATACGGAAAAATCTGAAAAAAAACGGCGGTCTGTTTCTTTCGGGCAGCTTTGATATAGCGTTCTTTACGTTTCTTGTACTCATCGTTGTGGTGGGACTCATCATGCTTTACTCGTCCACCTACGCCTATGCGTACTATTATTTCGGTTCGTCCACTTATTTTTTCAAAAGGCAGATAAGATGGGCTCTCATCGGCTTTGTGCTTATGCTTGTCGTTTCGCGGCTGAATATCGTGGCGATCAAAGCACCGGTCGCACATCTGAGTACGCTCGCGTCGTGGGGGCTTCTCATGCTCGCTTTGATCATGCCCGCGCATAACGGAACGCGGCGTCATATCTATATCGGCAGCTTTCAGTTTCAGCCGTCGGATATCGCGAAGCTTGCTCTTATCCTCACGCTCGCATACTGGCTGGATAAATATCACAACGTGATTGTAAGCAAAAAACCTTTACAGGGAAATATCTCGCGGATGATCAATTCAAGCGTCGGAAAACCCGTTATGAACGATTCTCTGAAGATCATTCTACTGCTCGGCGGCATCATCGTAATCTACGCTGGGCTCGTTGTCGCCGGAAAGCATCTTTCCGGTACCATCCTCATGCTGTCCATCGGTGTCATCATGCTGTATCTCGGCGAGGTAAGAGGAAAGTGGTTCGCTTTCGGAAGCATCGGTCTTGCCGCTGTAGGAACGCTCGCCTGGAAAACGGGACTTCTCGCTTCCTACATGCAGGAGCGTGTAACGGCATGGGTGGATAAGGACTACGATCCGCTCGGCGCGCGCTGG
>JAZLHN010000049.1:0-4900 GCA_045616815.1 Acutalibacteraceae bacterium | reverse complement strand
CTCGGAATTCCGCTTGCCTCTACTTCACTCAAGAAGGTCAGTTTCAATGGCAGTTCATGGGTTAAGCCCATGCATTTCACCACTGACTTGATCTCCCGCCTGCGCTCCCTTTACACCCAGTAAATCCGGACAACGCTTGCCACCTACGTATTACCGCGGCTGCTGGCACGTAGTTAGCCGTGGCTTCCTCCTCGGCTAATGTCATTATCTTCACCGAAGACAGAGGTTTACAATCCGAAAACCGTCATCCCTCACGCGGCGTTGCTGCATCAGGCTTTCGCCCATTGTGCAATATCCCTCACTGCTGCCTCCCGTAGGAGTCTGGGCCGTGTCTCAGTCCCAATGTGGCCGTTCAACCTCTCAGTCCGGCTACCGATCGTCGACTTGGTGGGCCGTTACCCCGCCAACTATCTAATCGGACGCGAGTCCATCTTACAGCGGATTGCTCCTTTGATATTCAGACCATGCGATCCGAATATGTCATGCGGTATTAGCGTTCGTTTCCGAACGTTATCCCCCTCTGTAAGGCAGGTTACTCACGCGTTACTCACCCGTCCGCCACTAACTTTCATTCCCGAAGGAAATCAGTCCGTTCGACTTGCATGTGTTAGGCACGCCGCCAGCGTTCGTCCTGAGCCAGGATCAAACTCTCTAAAAATTGTATTTATTCGCACCTCAGTCCGCTTAAATCATTTTTAAGAACTTGTAGCTCTTTTCCTCTTCTTTCGTTCTAAATTCTTGGATATCTCTATCCTCCGAATTTACTGTCGCAAGTTTTTCAACTTACTCAAATAAATCTTCAAGGGTTTCTTTTCTTTGTTTGTCGTTGTTTAATTTTCAAGGTCCGCTTCCCTTTCAGCTTCTCAGCTTTCAGGGGCTCTCTTTCGAGTGCCTGAATATCTTATCACATTCCTTTTCGTTTGTCAAGTACTTTTTTTAACTTTTTCAAACTTTTTTTCGAATGTTTTCTGATCCGATTTTCGCTTGGCTCTCTTGCGAGTGCTTGCACATAATAGCACAACAAAATACCGTTGTCAACACCTTTTTAAAAGATTTTTCCAACTTTTTTGCACTTTTTTCTTACACCGCTACATATTGTGTTTTTCTTTTAAATGGACAACAAATCACCATATATTGTTAGCCTTATTTCATCTTTTTCGGTAAATCATACCCATATAGAAACAATATTATTAATGAAAGAAGTTGTATTCCGATCATGAAAAACAACCGTATCCATATAGATCTCACCGGCATTATTGCTCTTCTTATATGTATTTCTCTTCTCACCTGCGGACTTTTGTATTCCTCTTACGTGCATCTGCGTAATTCCGGCACAGTCGCCGTTTTGTCCAAAACCGGCTCCACCGGCGAAGAGGTGCGGCAGATCCAGAAGAAGCTGAAAAGTCTCGGCTACTACACAGGAACGGTAGACGGCATCTTCGGCGCGAAAACGAAAGCTGCCGTGACCGCGTTCCAGAAGAACTGCGGCATCAAGGCGGACGGCATCGCGGGTCCCACGACGCTTTTGTATCTCGGACTGGGCTCTTCATCTTCCTCGGTCTCGTCGTCTTCCGACCTGTATCTTCTTGCGAAGCTCATTGCGGCGGAAGCAAGAGGCGAATCCTACACGGGGCAGGTAGCGGTCGGCGCGGTAGTGCTCAATCGCGTGGAACACGCCTCATTCCCGGATTCCATATCGGGCGTGATCTACCAGGCGGGAGCCTTCAGCTGCGTAAAGGACTCCAACTGGAGCGTGGAGCCGAACGCGACCTCGAAAAAAGCGGCGCAGGACGCGCTGAACGGCTGGGACCCCACGGGCGGCGCGATCTATTACTATAACCCGCGCACCGCTACGAGCAAATGGATCCGCTCACGCCCCGTGATGTGCACGATCGGCAACCACGTGTTCTGCACGTGAATTCAAGTCGGAGATCGGAGATCGGAAATCGGAATTCAGTTGTCAGCCGTCAGATGCTTTTATGGTCTGGCGATCACTGACTGGTTAATCGTTATTCCTTCTTTTTATATAAGAAAAATGTCTTCGACAAATCAACCCCCCATCCCCCAATCTTGGGGGCGAAAAGGTGTTCTTGTTATATGCAAATTGCTCACAATGCGAGCAATTTCCTATATAATAAATAAAACAGCACGCAGAATTTCTCCTGCGTACCGCATTGTTTGATTTAAACTCCGATCTCCGATTTCCGATCTCCGATTTATTTTTATACCTGGAAAAATCCGACTTTCTTCATGACCTTGCGCATGGTCCTGCGGGCAAGGTACTCCGCCTTTTCGGCGCCTTCCTTCGCGCACTTTTCGATATACGCTTTATCGGAAAGGATGCGGGTGTATTCCGCCTGGAGAGGCTTTAATTCCTCGGCGACCGCTTCGGCAACGGCGGCCTTGAAATCCCCGTAGCCCTTGCCGGCGAATTCGGCTTCGATCGCGTCGAAATCCTTGCCCGTGCAGCAGGAATACATCGTCATGAGGTTGGCGATGCCCTTCTTCTCCTCGCTGTAGTAAACGCGCGCCTCGGAATCGGTGACCGCGCTCTTGATCTTCTTTACGACCACGTCGGTGGGATCGGTGAGCGAAATGAAGCTCTTCACGTTCGGGTCGGACTTGCTCATCTTTCTGTCCGGCTCCTGCAGGGAAAGGATCTTCGCGCCCTTCTTGCCGATGTAGGGCTCCGGCACCTTGAACACCTCGCCGTAGATGCCGTTGAAGCGTTCGGCGATGTTGCGGGCAAGCTCTAAGTGCTGCTTCTGATCGTCGCCGACCGGCACTTTATCCGCGCCGTACAGCAGGATATCCGCCGCCATGAGCACGGGATAATCGAAAAGACCTACGTTCACGTTATCGGCGTGACGGGCGGATTTATCCTTGAACTGCGTCATGCGGGACGCCTCGCCGAACTGCGTGTAGCAGTTGAGCACCCAGCCGAGGTTGGCGTGCTCCGGCACGTGGCTCTGCAGGAAGATGATGTTCTTTTCGGGATCGAGGCCGAGAGAGAGCAGCATGGCGTACATTTCGATCGAGCGGCGTCGAAGATCGGCGGGCTCCACTCTTACGGTGATGGCGTGCAGATCGGCCACGCCGAAGATGCAATCGTTTTCGGCCGCCATATCGTGCCAGTTTTTGAAGGCTCCGAAGTAGTTGCCTATGGTGGGAGTTCCCGAAGCCTGCACGAGGCTGAGAACGGTGGTCTTCTTTTCAGCAGTGTTTTCCATAATGATTTCCTGTTCCGTTTATCTTTATTTTGGTTTAGGATAGCACAAAGCGGCGGAAAAATAAAGTGTTTTTGAAAAAAAGAACAAAAACGGCGCTTCCGTTTTGTAAAACATTGAATATTGATTTGCCGACACGGCAGATATATAATGTATATATATAATATATATAATATAAAGGAGCAAAAACATGAAAAGAAAAATTCTTTCTCTGATCCTTGCTGCCGCTATTATGATAACGTGCCTGTCTTTCTTTACCTCCTGCAAAAAAGACGGCACGGAAACGGAAGAGAACACCTCCGAAACGGCGGAGCAAAACTCCGCTCCCGCAGGTCTTTCCCCCGACCGCAACCCCCTCACCGGTCTCGGTGACTACGAACAGGGCTACACCGGACGCAAATTCATCGGCGTCGTGGTGGAGAATTCTCCCGACGCGCGTCCGCAGTGGGGCTTAAGCACCCCCGACATCGTGATGGAATACGAGGTAGAGGGCGGCATTTCCCGTATGCTGTGGCTCTATGCGAACGAAAGCCGCATTCCCGCAAAGATCGGTCCCGTGAGAAGCGCGCGGCACGACATCGTGGAATTAGCGCTCGGCTATGATATGCTGTTCATCCACTGCGGCGGAAGCGAGATGGCGCTCGATCTGATCACCGCACATCCCGACCTTGCCGAGATCGAGGGCATGAAGAGCTTCGGATTTTTCGAGAGAGACAACACGAGAAACGTAAGCTCCGAACATACTCTGTGCCTCATCGGCGATACGTTCAGAGAAGACTTTGCCGGCCTCGGATTGAACATGACGGTGAACGCCGCGAAGGCGGAGCCCTTCCGCTTCACCGATACAAACGCTCCCAGAACGCTCACCGGCGGCGAAGCGACCGCGCTTGCATTCTCCTATTCCTCCAATTATAATTACCGGTTCAATTACAACGGAGAGACCTCTCTTTACGAATGCTCGCTCAACGGAGAGGCAAGAACGGACGATCAGGGCATCCGCTGCGCCTATTCCAACGTGATCGTTCTTTACACGGACATGATCGGCCTCGGCGATTATTCCGGCCATCAGGATCTGCAGTTCGAAAACGGCGGCAAGGGGCTGTATTTCAACGGCGGCCATTACGAAGAGATCACGTGGAGCAAGCCCACGGCAGACGATATGCTCAAGCTGTACGCCGCCGACGGCAGCGAGCTCATTCTCAACAGCGGCACGTCGTACATAGGCTTCGTGAGAAGCACGCAGGAAGCAAATACGCAGTTCGGCACCGCAGAAACAACATAACGTAAAACATCGGAGATCGGAAATCGGAAACGGTTTCCGATTTTTTTATGCGGCAAATGGCAGGTCAGCGGCGGAGTAGTTGCGGGAGCACGCGAAACATTTCTAACACAACGCCTCCCCTTTTAGGAGATTCCCCTGTTAGGGGAAATGTCTGCGAAGCAGACAAAAGGGTCTGCCGTTTCTGCCAAGAAAAGGAGGGCCGCGCGTAAGCGTGGCGGTGAGGTTCCGAGAATGCCGCCGTGACAACGATTTTACGGAAAGCAGAGCAATGAACCTCTCCACCGACACAAGGTCGCGCTGACGGCGCCGTCCCCCTTGTCACTTTGTGACATTCCCCCGCACTGCGGGGGATCACCCCTCCCCTAAAAGGGGAGGCGTTATGATTCAAATG
>JAZLHN010000048.1:0-9979 GCA_045616815.1 Acutalibacteraceae bacterium | reverse complement strand
TTTACAAGCCGTGCAATTACAACGAATTTGAGCAATCCGTTGTTTGTTTTTTCCGTTGCCCTCCGGGCGCTCCCATGCGGTTCGCCGAGGGCGGCGAACCCTACGTGCTCCCGCGACAGCCTCCGCGCTAACCTGCAATTTCCCGTTCCGTTTTCTTTTTTCTCACCAGTCTGCACACCAGTCCCGTGAGGGCGGAGGCGGCGGTGGATGAGGCGGCGGCGACGGTCAGCAGGCCGTAGGCTTCATTCCCCGATACGGGCGGGTCAATCGCTATGATGAGCCCGATGAGGGACAAAACGGCGCCCGCGGCGGTGATGATCCACGCTTTTTTGTGTTTGCGGAGCAAAAACCGCACGATAAAGCCGACGAGGATCGGTATGCCGAAAATCTGTATATAATTCCAAACGATCTGTGCCATGGAAGCACCTCCTGAATAATTACTCAAATTCGTTATAGAAAATTTTGATTTTTGTCGCTATTTCGGAGAAATTCGCTTTTGCAATGTGTATAATTGTTGTATAATTGAAAAAGGAGAGTGTAAATGCACGGACTTGTAAAAGCAACATTGGAAGCATTGACAAACGGGGAGAAGCTGAATCCGCAGATCACGACAAGCAAAAAATATAAGCACTGGATAAGCCGGGAGGATCTGAAAAGATGCCTGACCTGCAAAAATCAGCACGGAAAAATATGGGAAGTTTCCGAAATACCGGATATCGTCCCGCCGGTTCACCTGAATTGTCGCTGCGTGATCGAATTGATGAAGGCGATCACAGCCGGAACGGCTACGATAAACGGGTTAGCCGGCGCCGATTGGTATATAAAAAATTTCGGAATATTGCCGACATATTATATGACCGATGCTGATGCGATAAAACAGGGATGGAAAAAAGGAAAGTCGGTATCAAACTATATACAAGGAAAAATGATTACTTATGGTGAATATGGAAATTACAATAAGCATCTTCCTGATTCACCTGGAAGAATTTGGTATGAGGCGGATATAAATTACAAATTCGGGAAGAGGAACAATCAAAGAATCCTTTGGTCAAATGACGGATTGATATTTGTGACCTACGATCATTATGCGACGTTTTATGAAATAACATAAGGAGGAAAACGCTATGAAAATAATAGAATTAGACCTGACCGGGTGTAAATATTCGGATGAAATCCATGAAAGAATCCGCAAAGCCTTTGATTTCCCGGAGTGGTACGGCAAAAACTGGGATGCCTTTTGGGATTTATTACGCAGCGAATGTGACGCAGATATGTTGAGAATAAAAGGGATAAAGGATCTTCCTCCTGAGTTTTCGGAAGACATACGGATCATGTTCAGCATTTTGGATAAGAACACGGAGTATTGCAGAAAATACAGTGAAATGGGAATGAATTCATTTTCCTATGAAACAGAAGAATAAAAAGGCTGACCTTCCTTACAGAAAAGGGAATTGCCAAAAGCCTGATTTTTGAATGTGAGGAAAAACGCCATGAAAATAATAGAATCAGACCCGAGCGGGTGCGGATGATTTACTCAAAAACGTAATCCGCCTGTTCGCGGAGAAAGTCAATGATATCCTTTCCCTCCACCGTGACGGAAATAAGCTTCACGCGGTCGCGGTACACCTTGATGTTCGCCGTGACCTCTTTTGTCTCAAACAGCTTCTCGTAAGCGTAATCATGGTCATAGAAAAAACGGTACAGGGCGTCGCCCGTCTCCTTGTCGTCAATGACGTACCATCCGTCAACGGAGATGGACGGTACCAGGTTTTTCTCTGTGTAAGAGCAGACGTATAAATAGTTGTCCCCCTCCGAATCATCCTTGTAAGAGGCGTAACGCTCAAAGCCTTCGGTCTGTTCACATCCGTAATTGTAAAAATTGATACAGTAATTCCTGACCGAGCCGTCATCCGTATCAAGGATACAGTCAAGACCCCCGGCGCGGCACGGGACGGAGTAGATTTTGCCGTATTTTTCCGTAAGCGCCGACGTCATAATGGAAAAGCAGAGGATGAGCGCCACGCCGGCGAGCTGTACGGCGAGAGCGGCAAATAATTTTTTACGCATCTTCCTTCGCCTCCGTTTCCTTCGCGAATTTTTTGATGAGGATTTTGTTGATGACGAGCAGCACGACGCCCGCGGCGAGCACGACGATGCCCTTGGCGAGAATGTCCGCGTCGCTCGACATGAAGAGGATGAGGATGATCGCGGCGGCGTTGAGCATACCGAAGTTCGCGATCAGGAGCTTCGCGTCGTTCACGCCTTTTATGATGAACATAACGGCGAGGGCAAAAGCGGGGATGGCTTTCACGAGCAAAAATCCGTCCGACCACGTAAGCGTTAAGAGAAAAAGGGAAACGCCGACGAGGGAAATGCCGAGGATGGGCAGCTTAATCTTGTCGCCGATAAGATTTTTGCGGTTTAGTACGGCGCAGGCGATCACACCGAGCAGCATTACGGCGGGAACGATATAAAACACCGCCGCGGGATAAAAGGAATATCCGGTATCGCCGAACATGGCGAAATAGCTCATCGCCATGAGACCCACGGCTCCCGCCTGCCGCAGGGGGCGCGGTGAGAAGCGGTCGCCGATCGCGTAAACGCCCATGAAGAATAAAAAGGTCACGGCAATGAAGAAATCAAGCTGATAATACCGTACGCTGAATGCCATACACAGCGTTGCGACAAAGTTGAAGCCGAAAGCGATAAACAGCAGCCAGAAACGGATGACGTCGGTCACGTCGTCCGCTTTGTTTTTTTTATGCCGGAAAAAGCCCACGGCAAGGAGCGCGATGAGAAGCGGCGTGTAAAGAAGCATTTCCGTCGTCGAGCCGTCGGCGCGCAGTTGGAAAAGAGAATGGCTGATCCCGTACAAAAACGCCGCAAACGGGAATACGCCTTTCGTGATGAAAAGCACGGGCAGAAGCAACAGGCTGTCGAGCAGCAGGAGCGGAGCAAACCCCATATCCACCGCGTTCAGGGAGTTTATCAGCGCGTTCGTGATGGCGATCCCCGCCGACCATGCCACCGCGGAGCCCTCCCGCCACGGAATACTGTCTTTCTTTTTTGTAAGTGCGAAAACGGCGAGCCCGAAGCCCGCCAACAGGGGCAGCAGCGCGAAAAAGTTTTTGGCGAAGCTCAGATCGTCCCAGAACTCGATGAACACGATCACGAGTCCGGCGGCGGTGAGCAGCGTGCCGAAAATGGTGAGAACGATCGTGTAAATTTTGCGGTCCGGCTTTTTTTCGGGCTCAAGCCCCACCTTGTTCTTTTTGCCGTAGATCAGCTCCTCCACGCCCACGCCGAGGGTGTCCGCGAGGGCTTCGAGCATATCTATATCGGGCTGCGTGCGGTCGGTCTCCCACGAGGAGACCGTTTGTCTTGTTACGTTTATTTTTTCCGCGAGCGCTTCCTGCGTCATTTTATTTTCATTGCGGAATTGTTTGATGTTTTTGGAAATTTTCGCCATGAGAGCGTCACCTCTTTCGCTTTTATTATGGCAGGAAAAGAAGAAAAAGTCACGATATGTTTTGTTGCGCTGAACATTTTAAGGTCGTTTTGACGAAAAACAGGCGGCTTTCTTATATATTTTACCGCTTGCCTTTTTTATTTATAGTATGTTAATATGGAATTGAACTTAAAAAAGGAGGTCATTTTCCATGAAAAAAATAACGGCTCTTATACTAACGATCCTTATGTTATGCTCCGTTTTGCCCCTCGCGGCGTCGGCGGAGACATATTTCCCCACGCTGACGGAAACGCCCACGGTGGTGTACGCGTGGGAGGAAACCTACGAAGAGGGTACCTCTCTTCACTGTATGATCCGCAACAGCGCCGAAATAGTAAAGCTTTGGCAGGATATCGAAAAAGCGGACGGGAAAAGAGAGTATTTTCAGACGCTCGGCTATGAGGATGCGGAGCTGAGCCTTCATATCCAGATCGCCTATTCGTTCAACGGCGGCGATAGCTGGGTCAATGATTTCGGCACAGAGGTCATGGGTACCGATTATTACCCCAACATCGAAACCGAAGAGGCTCCCAACGATCTGGGTAAATACGAGGCCGCGCCGATCCCCGAAGTGGAGAAAGCACTTTATCAGTCGGAACGTATCTTCAACCTGCGCAATTATCACCCCGAGTGGTACACAAAGGACTACACCGACCGGGTCGCGGATTATATGACGCAGGGTCATGCGTTCTATGTGGGGGATGAACATCCCGACGATCCCGATCCTTACTACGGCTACGCGGTGGATTTCAACAAAAACACGGTGCTTATCAAGGCGAGATACGTTGTGCAGTTCCGCGCCGAGGGCATAGAAGCGAAGCGCGTATGCGGTGCGTGGGGCAATACCTTCACCTTCAACAACAAGGTTTCGCCCGAGGACGCGGGCTTCGATGCGAAGTTCCCCGCGAAATATAACACGCCGAAATTTGAGCTGCTCACCGTTTTCGAGGATGACGATGAAAATCAGAACTTCCTGTTCGGTATCACGGCCGATGCAAAGCTTGCCAAGTTCTGCGCGGAGCATGAAGCTTTGCTGGAAGCCGATCCGGATGCCATCGAAAAATATTACAATGACGATTCGATATACGGCTTTGAATATAAGACGGAGATCCGTCTGAACGGCGGAGCGTGGCATCATTGGGGGCAGTTTTATACGGATACTGTCTATTTTGATGTGCCCGACTGGCAGTTAAAGGGGGATGTGGAATACATCTTCGGAAAAACGCCCGTTGCCTCCGATACCATCGAAGTGCGCATCTGCCTTCTGCCGGACAGCGGCGCCGAATGGAACGAGGATACCGGCTGCTATGTCCGCACAAACGATATCTTCGCCTACACGGACTACTCCGCGCCCGTGCGCATTCCGATGAACGGACTGTATTATATCCATTATGATACAAACTACGGCAGCTTCAAATCCGGCACGGAGCAGCTGCGCGAATTCCGCAAATCCAGCGACGTCGTTATCGACCTTACCTCGGACGATTATATCCCCGAAAAAGAAGGCTACGAATTCGGCGGTTGGTATTACGACGAGGCGTTCACTAAGCCCGCGGCCTCCATCGACACCTCCGTCAAGTGCGATACCACCGTTTACGCCAAATGGCTCGGCGACGAATATACGATCAACTACGATCTCGGCGGCATCGACGCGTACAACCCCAACCCCGGTATGTACACTCCTCTTATGGAGAATATCAAACTCGTCGACGCCGAATGCGACGGCGTGGTCTTCAGGGGCTGGTCCTACACCAAGGGCGGCGCGATCGTTACGGAGATCGACGTGAAGCAGGCGAAAAACCTCACGCTGTACGCGAACTGGGTTTTCCCGACCTTCACGATCAGCTATGCCCTCGACGGCGGCATGAACGCTTCCGCCAACCCCAAAACGGCGCAGGCGGACAAGACCGGCAAATGCACCGTTTCCCTTGCCGCTCCCACCAAAGCGGGCTATACCTTCGACGGCTGGTATTTCGATAAGACCTTCAAGGATCCCCTTGCGAAATCTTCCGGCAAATGGACGGCGAATATCGCGAAGGATACCACCGTTTACGCCAAGTGGATCAAAGGCAGATGGAACGTAAACTACGTTCTTCCCGCGGCTCTCAAAGGACTGTACAACCCCAATCCCGCCAACTACACCTACGGCGATACCGTCACGCTCAAGGCGCTTGAAGCGAACGGCTACGTCTTCGACGGATGGTATACGGACGCGAAGTTCACGACAAAAGCGGGGTCTCCCGCCGTGAAGGCGACCGACACGGGCGTTAAGACCTTCTACGCGAAGTTCACAGAGAAGAGCTATAAGATCACTTACAACGTGGATATCGCCGACGCGGGCAAATATTTCTCAAATCCCAATCCCGGCACGAGGCTTGGTTCACAGGGCGTCGTTCTCAAAGACCTCACGCCCGTATCCGCCGCGTATAAGTTCCTCGGTTGGTACGATAACGTCAATTTCGACGGCTCTCCCGTCAAGGAGATCACCGCCGGCACCGCCAAGAGCGTCACCCTCTACGGCAAGGTATTCGGATATCGCTGGGGCGACGTGGATTTCGACGGCAAGGTAAGTGCCGCGGACGCAAGACTCGTTCTGCGTCAGTCGGTAGGCCTTGAACATCTTGCGAAGGATCAGATCGCATGGGGCAACCTCGACGCTCCCGGCGACGGCAAGCTTTCCGCCGCGGACGCAAGACTCGTTCTGAGAGTGTCGGTAGGCCTCGATACGGCGGCAGGGCTGAAGCTTCCCGCCGTTCCCCCGGAGCTTGCATGATTTTACGGTTCAATAAATAAAGGAGACGAACAAAAATGAGCTTTCTGAAAAACATGATAAAAAACGGTATCAGCGACGGCATTTCCAAGGGTATATCCAAGGGTATCACCGAGGCGGTCGGCAAAGCGGTGGAGAACGTAGTGGCTCCCGCCGCGGACAAATGGGCGAATAAGACCGCCGAGCAGCTTGACGAAGCGACCGCCGCCATGGACGGCGCCGCCAAGGAAGCCGAAGCAGCTAAGAAAGAAAATCCCTCCGGCTTTGCCGCGCTCCAGGGCGCTTTGGGCAAATGGGCGGAGTCCGCGGAAAAATTCGCCGGCGAACTGGAAAAGAATTATGCCGAAGAGCTCGCCGAAGAGGATCAGAAAACGCTCGCCTCGTGGGTGGAAAAGCTTCCCGGCTTCCCCGTATGGTGCTTCGGCGGCAAGGAATTTGACATTGCGGAAAACGGCGTCGATCCCAACGGCAGACCCTATTATTATTTCACCGTGCACGGCGTGAACGAAGCGGCTCTGAACGCCTATATCGCGCTGCTGAAATCCAACGGCTTTACCTGCAAATATCCCGGCTCGGACGAAGTGCTGTATAAAAAGGTGGGCGAGGACGTTTACATCGTCGGCACGACCGACGCGCTGCTCGACGACGGCACGTGTATCTCCCTCGGCTTTTCACGCGATCCGGAGGAGCTTAAATAAACGATGAGGTACGGTGTAAAATTACAGGCGCACAAGGGTGTGGAATGCGAATATCCCGAAAATACGATGCCGTCGTTCCTCGCGGCGGCTCGTCAGGGGTATGAAATGATCGAGCTCGATCTCGGCGTGACGAAGGACGACAGGATCATCGTCATGCACGATGAGGAGCTGAACCGCACCGCGCGTCTGCCGGACGGCTCTCCCTTGCCGGAAAAGGTGTGCATTTCGGATATCACTTACGAGGAAGCGCTATACTACGACTTCGGGCTTTCCTTTTCGGAGGAATTCAGAGGAACGAAGATCGCGCTGTTCGAGGACGTGCTGGCGCTCGCGAAGGAAAACGATATCCTGCTCAAAATCGACAACAAGATAAAAAAATTCTCAAAGAAACACCTTGCGATGCTCTTTGAGATGATAAACGCCTCGGGCGCGAGGGTATGTATATCGTGCTGGAGTAAGGAAAGCGCTCAAACGGTCGTGAAAGAGCTTCCGGGAGCGGAATTCTCCTTCGACGGACTCTCCGACGAAAAGCAGCTTGCCTATTACTCTTCCCTTGCCGGGAAGGATAAATTTTCGGTATGGCTCCCGGTCGATTTCGACCGCGCCTCATGGGCGCCGAAGGACTGGTTCGCCACGCCCGAAAAGGCGGCGATCGTCCAAAAGTACGCGAAGCTCTGCATCTGGGCGATAAGGGACGAAGAAAGCTTCAAAAAAGCCGCGGATATGTATCATCCCTACGCCGCCGAAACGAAAGGCAATATCAAGCCGGAATAAATTTTTGTTTACACGCGGAGACGAGCAAGTCACCTCGTAGGGTTCGCCGGTCTCGCCACGGGCACAGCCCTGCTCGGTCGGTTCGGCGGCTCTGACAGTCCACCGGACTGTCATTCAGTACCGCCTCACCCTCGGCGAACCGCATGGGAGCGCCCGGAGGGCAAAAAAAACAAATCTGATGTATATAGATAATTGTTGTAATTGCACGGATCACGCACTTTTTTATGCGTCAAATGTAACATATGTTTCGTAGTGCTCCGCACGGTTATATGCGGTTCGCCGGGGGCGGCGAACCCTACGCGCTCCCGCGACAGCTCCGCTGCTAAACAACAATTTACCTTCCCGCGCCCCCTGTTAATAAAAGCATGACCACAGTATAGACCGCGCCCGAGCAAAGCATGACGATGATCGGGCTCGGTTTTATTTTTCGCAGGATAATGAACGCGATCACGAAGATCGCCGCGG
The DNA here is from genome assembly GCA_045616815.1 of Acutalibacteraceae bacterium. Classification (GTDB taxonomy): domain Bacteria; phylum Bacillota; class Clostridia; order Oscillospirales; family Acutalibacteraceae; genus RUG806. Next base: position 1,764 of record JAZLHN010000048.1, on the reverse strand, counting down.
CGGCGAAATTGAATTCGTTGACCGCCATGCCCTTGTTCACGTTCAATACGTTCAATAGGATCGTGAGTCCTGCCGAGGCGATGAGCGCCGTCACCGCGGGGCGGAGGTAGGTGAGCGCCGTCTGGATGGCGGGGAGCTTGCCGAATTTTTTATAGATGAGGAACAAAAGCGATACGATGAAGAGCGAGGGAAGGATCACGCCGAAGGTCGCGATCAGCGCGCCGGGCAGTCCCGCCATGCGCGTGCCGATGAACGTAGCGGCGTTCACGGCGATGGGACCGGGCGTCATTTCCGCGATGGAAACGAGGTCGGTGAATTCGTTCAGCGAAAGCCAGCCGTAGGTGTCGATCGCCTGACTCTGGATGAGCGGCATCGCGGCATAGCCGCCGCCGATGCTGAAAAGTCCCACTTTCAGGAAGCTTAAGAAGAGATCAAGATAGATCATGTCGTTTTGCCCTCCTCTTTCAGCTTTTTCGTCGTGAGGAACGCCATGACCGCGCCCACAGCGAGCGCCGCCGCAATGATGATCATCACGTTCACCTTGAAGAGGAACACCGCGAGGAAGGCCGCCGCTAAAATGACGTACAGCGCGGGCTTTTTCTTTTTTATGAGCTTTGCCGTCATGTCCCACACCACGTCCGCGATGACCGCCGCCACGCCCGCCTGCATGCCTTTAAGCATCAGCGAAACGTAGAGATTGTCTTTGAAAGCGGTGTAAAAGAGCGATACGACCGAAAGGATCGCCACGGGCGGGATCACGGTGCCGAGTGTCGCCGCGAGCATCCCGGCGAAGCCCGCCGCCTTCCACCCCACGAGGATGGCGCAGTTCACGGCGATGGCGCCGGGCGAGGACTGCGAAAGCGCGATGTAATCGAGCATTTCCTCCTCGTCGATGTAGTGCAGCTTATCTACGAATTTCTTTTTCATGAAGGTGACGATCACGAAGCCGCCGCCGAACGTGAACGCGCTGATATACAGCATCGTATAAAAAAGCGTGAACAGAGTTTTTATTTTGTTTTTCATAGCCTCACTCCTTTGTTCCGCTTGCGAAAAGCATTTTTGAATGCTACTATTATAGCAGATATGAAAATGAAGGTAAATAAATTATGAAAACAAAAAATGACGAAAATCCGACCGTTTATGACAGATGCGAAGAGCTTGTCCGCGTTCTTACGCTCCACGCGGAGAAATATCCTCTCATGCAGCCGCAGGACGTCGTGAAGCTGATTTATCAGAACGAATTCGGCAGCGGACATTTTATCAAAGACGAAAAAGAATGTTTTGAACGCCTCAGACGCGAAGCGGAAAGCGTGGCGGCGGACGAAAATATCCCCTTTTCGACGGATATCGGCAACGGGGTAAAGCGCGTGAATCTCAACTGCGCGGAAAAAGATGCGATCTCCCTTGACGAGCTGAACGCGGCGTTCATCGCGCTTTCGAAAACGCATAAGGGGGATTTAACGAACTTCCGCAAAAAGCTTGCCGCCGTTTCGGCGCATTTTGAAGTTTTCGGCTTCGGCTTTACGGAAGAGGAATTCCGGAAATATCTTGCGGAATACGAAAAAGCGGGCTTCCCGCCCGTATCCCACAGCGAAATCTACCGGGAAAATTACCATCCCGCATACAGGCTCGCAAGACGGTAAACGGTAGTTTAGCGGTTACGCCGCTAAACTGCCGAAAATAATCAAAAAATGTATTGAATTGTAATAATTATATGTTATTATACATTTACCATATAAAATGGGGGAGTAAAAAAATGAAAAA
>JAZLHN010000047.1:0-5981 GCA_045616815.1 Acutalibacteraceae bacterium | reverse complement strand
AGCGAGGGCAGAGACCCCATCGACGATTTCAATATCATCAATGCCGAGCTTGAAAAGTTCGATCCGGAGCTTGCAAAGCTCCCGCAGATCGTGGCGGCGAACAAGGTCGATCTTGCCGAGGACGAACAGCTCGAACGCTTCCGCTCCTTTATAAAGGAAAAAGGTCTCGATTATTACGAGATCATCGCTCCTATCTGCGAGGGAACGGCGGAGCTCATCAACGCCGTCGCGGCGAAGCTCGCCGAGCTTCCGCCCGTCAAGCGTTACGAGGCGGAGCCCATCCCGATGGAAATGCTCGAAAGGAAGAAGGATACGGGCTTCAAGGTCATCCAGGACGGCGACGATTACTACGTGGAAGCGGAATGGCTCTTAAAGATCCTCAACAAGACCGATACGGACGACTACGAATCCCTGCAGTATTTCCAGAGAGTCCTCGAATCCAGCGGTATCCTTGAAGAGCTGCGAAACCGCGGCATTCAGGAGGGAGACACCGTTATCATTTACGATTTGGAGTTCCAGTATGTGCCCTGATATAAAAGACGTGCCGCAGAAAAACGAAATAAGCGCGGCGGACGTGAATATGCTCGGCGGGCTGTCGCTCGCGTTCATCGGCGATTCGGTCTACGATCTGATGATCCGCGGCTATATCCTTTCGCAGGGGGACGCGAAGGCAGAGCTGCTGCATAAAAACGCCGTGAAATACGCGAACGCCGCTTTTCAGGCGCGCGCCGCCGATAAGATTTCCCCGCTTCTCACCGAGGAGGAAACAGCCGTCTACCGCCGCGGACGGAACGCTCACAGCGCTCATACGCCGAAGAACAAGAGCGAAGCCGAATATCATAAGGCGACCGGCTTTGAGGCGCTGATCGGATATCTGTATCTGAAAAAAAATACGGCGCGGCTGTACGAATTGTTTGATATCATTCTGAAAACCGATGAGAAAGAAGAGAAACATGAGCAGGAAAAAGCAGTCCCCTTCAACGTCCTCGCAAAAAGGGAGTAAAAAAGAAAAACTGAAAAAGTTCGGCACGGGCGTGCTGAACGTCATTATGTGGTGCCTCGGCGCGTTTATGTATTCCGTGGCGGTCGTGTGCTTTATCCGTCCCCTGCAGTTCAGCTCCGGAGGTGTTACGGGTATCGCGCTCATCATCAATTATCTCGTGCCTGTTCTGCCTATCGGTACGCTCGTGTTTCTGATAAACGTTCCGCTGTTCATCGCATCGTGGAAAACGTTCGGACTGAAATTTATCGTCAATACGCTCGCGGCGACCGCGATCCTCTCGGCGATGATGGACGGCGTTACCTTCGTCGCGCAGAAATACGACTGGCTGTACGGCGGCGAGGAAAAGATCCTCGGCGCCATCTTCGGCGGCATATTGGCGGGCGCGGGGCTCGGCATCGTTTTCCTGAACGGCGCGACCACGGGCGGCACCGATATCCTCGCGCGGCTTCTGCGGCTGAAATTCCCGCATATCTCGGTGGGCAAGCTCGTACTGATGTCGGATCTCGCGGTCGTGCTGGCCACGGGACTCGTGTATAAGAACGTCGAAAGCATCCTGTATTCGCTGGTCATCATTTTCCTGTCGAGCCAGGCGATCGACTACGTCGTTTCGGGACGCGATCATTCCAAGCTGATGATGATCAGTACCTCCGAGCCCGAAAAGGTGACGGAGGACATCATAAACGTGTGCGGCAGAGGCGTTTCTCTTCTTCACGCCGAGGGCGGCTATACGAAGGAAGAGAAAAAAATGCTCATGTGCGTCGTAAGAGCGCACGAGGTGAGCACCGTAAGAAAGATCATCGCGAAGTACGACGAAAAGCCGTTCATCATCGTGACCGACGCGAACGAGGTCCTGGGACAGGGCTTCAAGTCGCATAAGGATACGTTATAGTTTTAAGTTTTAAGTTTTAAGTTTTAAGTTTAAAGTATATAGGAGAGTTCTATGAGAACGAAAAAGACGCACATCAGAAATTTTTCGATCATCGCGCATATCGACCACGGTAAATCGACTTTGGCGGACCGTCTGCTTGAGCTGACCGATTCGGTGTCTCAGCGCGATATGCAGCAGCAGCTTTTAGACAACATGGATATCGAGAAGGAGCGCGGCATCACCATCAAGGCGCGCGCCGTCACGCTGCATTATAAGGCATCCGACGGCGAAACCTACGAGCTGAATCTGATCGACACACCCGGTCACGTGGACTTCAACTACGAGGTATCGCGTTCTCTTGCGGCGTGCGAGGGCGCGGTGCTCATCGTGGACGCGACGCAGGGCGTGGAGGCGCAGACGTTGGGCAACACCTATCTTGCGCTCGATCACGATCTTGAGCTCGTGCCCGTCATCAATAAGATCGACCTTCCCGCCGCCGACCCCGATCGGGTGTGCGCGGACGTGGAGGAGATCATCGGTCTCGACTGCGAGGATGCTCCCCGCATTTCGGCGAAGACCGGACAGAACGTAGAGCAGGTGCTCGAAAAAATCGTGGAGCTCGTGCCCTGTCCCGAGGGCGACGACGATGCGCCGTTGAGAGCTCTTGTATTCGACTCCGTTTACGACAATTACAAGGGCGTCATCGTATATGTCCGTGTGATGGACGGTACGCTGAAAGCCGGCGACACCATGCGTATGATGGCCACCGGCGCGGAATTCACCGTGGTGGAAGTGGGGCACATGAAGGCGCTTTCGCTCGAGCCCTGCAGCGAGATCAAAGCGGGCGAGGTAGGCTACATAACCGCCTCCATCAAATCGGTCGTGGATGCGCGCGTCGGCGACACGGTGACGAAGGTCGAAAACGCGGCGACCGAGCCGCTGCCCGGCTATAAAAAAGTCAATCCTATGGTGTTCTGCGGCGTATATCCCGCGGACGGCGCGGACTACGAAGCTCTGCGCGAAGCCCTCGAAAAATTACAGCTCAACGACGCGGCTCTTTCCTTTGAGCCCGAGACCTCGGGCGCTTTGGGCTTCGGCTTCCGCTGCGGTTTTCTGGGACTGCTGCATTTAGAGATCATACAGGAACGCCTCGAACGCGAATACGATCTCGATCTCGTGACGACCGTTCCGAGCGTTATCTATAAAATTTATCTTACCGACGGGAGCATGGTGGAGATCGACAACCCGACCAATTATCCCGATCCTGCGAACATCGACTACGTGGAAGAGCCGATGACGGACGCGCATATCTATTCCCCGCCCGAGTACGTGGGCGCGATCATGAGCCTTTGCCAGGATCGCCGCGGCATCTCGCAGGGCATGGACTATATCTCCGCCGACCGCGTGGATATCCATTATATCCTTCCTCTCAATGAGATCATCTACGATTTCTTCGACGCGCTCAAATCGAGAACGAGGGGCTACGCCTCCTTCGACTATGAGTTAAGAGACTACGAGCGTTCGCAGCTCGTGAAACTCGACGTCCTGCTCAACGGCGACCTCATCGACGCTTTGTCGTTCATCATCCACGCCGAAAAGGCGTATCCGAGAGCGCGCAAGATCGCCGAAAAGCTCAAGGACAATATCCCGCGTCAGATGTTTGAGATCCCCGTGCAGATCGCCATCGGCGGCAAGGTCATCGCGCGCGAGTCCATCAAGGCCATGCGTAAGGACGTGCTTGCCAAGTGCTACGGCGGCGATATCTCGCGTAAGAAGAAGCTGCTCGAAAAACAGAAAGAGGGCAAAAAGCGTATGCGCCAGTTCGGTACGGTCGAAGTGCCGCAGGAGGCGTTCATGGCGATCCTCAAATTGGACGATGAAAAATAACACGCTCGGCATTTACGTTCACGTGCCTTTCTGCCGTTCCAAGTGTCCGTATTGTGATTTCTATTCCGTTTGCGGAACAGAGAAATCGGACGATTACGTAAACGCCGTCACAAACGATATAAAAACGCTGAACAGTATGAGGGAGTTCGTCGGCAAAGAGGCGTTCGCCCGCGAGGTCGATACCGTTTACTTCGGCGGCGGCACGCCCTCCGCGATTGGCGCGAAACGGATCACGGATATCCTTGCGGTGGTCAGAGAGAGCTTTCCCGTTCTGCCGGATGCCGAGATCACCGTGGAGTGCAATCCGTCCACGCCCGATATAGAAGACTTCTTTACGCAATGCGCAAAAGCGGGCGTGAACCGGATATCCCTCGGTATGCAGTCCGCGGTCGATTCCGAACGGAAAGCCCTCGGCAGGCGAGCCGACCGGGAGCGGATCGTTTATTGCGTCACCAAAGCCCGGGAAACCGGTATAGACAATATTTCCCTCGATCTCATGCTCGGCGTGCCGGGACAAACGGAAAAAAGCCTTGCCGAAAGTCTGGAGTTCATTCTTTCGCTCGGCGTACCGCACGTCAGCGCGTATCTCTTAAAGCTCGAAGAGGGCACGTATTTTTATAAAAACCGCGATAAGCTCGACCTGCCGGACGACGACGCGGCGGCAGACCTCTATTTTTTCATGTGCGAGCGGCTGGAAAAAGCCGGTATGCGGCACTATGAGATATCCAATTTCTGCTTCGGCGACCGGATCGGCCGGCATAATATCCGCTACTGGCGCGATGAGGAATATCTCGGCTTCGGCCCCGCGGCGCACTCGTTTTATAACGGAAAGCGCTTTTTCTGCGAACGCGATCTCGACGGCTATACGCACGGCGCAAAGGCCGTGTTCGATACCTCCGGCGGCGACGCGGAGGAACGGTTCATGCTCGCTCTCAGAACGGACGAGGGACTTTCCCTTCCCGCGTGGACGGCGGCGTATGATATAAAACCCAACGAAAAATTCAGCAAAGAAGCGGAGCTGCTTTGTTCGGGCGGGCTCATGACCCTCGAAAACGGCGTTATAAGGCTCACGGATGCCGGTATGCTCCTCTCCAACAGCGTTATATCTTCACTTCTGAGTAAAATATAAAGGAAAAACGTACTATGCTTTTATCCTCGTTACTGAAAGATCTGCATTACACCTGTGAAAACTTCACCGACCGCGATATCTCCGATATCGTCTATGATTCCCGCAAAGCTCTCGCGGGCACGATGTTCGTCGCCCTCCGGGGCGCGTTCACCGACGGCCACGACTACGCCGACAGCGCCTACTTAAACGGTGCGCGCGTCTTCCTTTCCGAACGTCCGCTTGCGCTTTCAAACGACGCCTGTGTGATCGTAACGGAGGATACCCGCGCGGCTCTGGCCGTTGTCAGCGCGGAATTTTTCGGACATCCCGAAAAGGAGATGGATATCATCGGCGTTACGGGCACGAAGGGAAAAACCACCGTCACGCACATCATGAAGCACTGTTTAGACGCTATCGGCGTAAAAAGCGGCGTGATCGGCACCGTGGGCGCTTATTTCGACGGAAAATACGTCCCCACCGTGAATACGACGCCGGAGTCCTACGAAACGATGAAGCTTCTCAGACAGATGGCGGACGCGGGCTGTAAAGCGGCGTGCATGGAGGTGTCCTCTCTCGGGCTGAAAGCGCACCGTGTGGACGGCATCCGTTTCTCGACCGCCGTATTCACCAATCTTTCCCCCGATCATATCGGCGGCGCGGAGCACGAGAGCTTCGAGGAATACGTTTACTGGAAAACACAGCTTTTCAAAAACTGCGATTCGGCGATACTTTGCACGGATGAAGCCTTTACCCCGGAGCTTATAAAGCAGCTGGACGTTCCTTATTCGACCTACGGCTGCTTTACCGACGCGGATATCACCGCCGACGGTATAACGAGTCTGCGCGAAAACAACTTTTTCGGCGCTGAGTTCAACTGCAATTCCTCCCGCGGCACGGTAAAAATGCGCACCGCCATGCCCGGAGTATTCAGCGTTCAGAACGCGCTCGCGGCAGCCGCCGTATGCTTTAAGTACGGCGCGACCGCGGAGGAAACAGGCGAAGCGATTGACCCGGACTACAGGCGCTATATTCGCGGGCTTGAGCTGACGGAGGTCATGGTGCTGCCGCATTACCAGATGATCCGCGACAATATTCTCGACGGAAAGCATCTGTTC
>JAZLHN010000046.1:0-17897 GCA_045616815.1 Acutalibacteraceae bacterium | reverse complement strand
ACGCACATCTTCAAATGGCAATAACTGTGACTGCGGAATAATTTTCCCGTCAAGGCCAATAATTACAGGCATGAAGCATTCCGGGCATTTATGGATGTGGTACTTTATCGCGCCGGAAGATTGATCTACAATACGAGTCGTCGATTTGGCTTGTACTCTAACACCGCAATATGGACAAGTGATTGTTTTTGAAATTGCCTCCCTCTTTTTTACAGATTCCCAAGCCCATTCCACAATATCAATCATATTCGTCCACCTCCGGCGAAATATCTGCGTCATCGGTGATATCATCTATCATTTCTTCCGTATATTCGTACTCCGATATCTTCACTCCGCGGACATCAATCTGCCCGATTACAATATCAGAACAAATAGCCTCTTTGTATTTTTTTAATAAGCTAATCTCTTTTATGCGGGCATCTATGCGGGCATCTATGCGGGCATCTATGCTATCCTAATAAGCTGCAATTTTTAATTGTTCTTCTACAGGCGGTACAGGAATTTTAATGCCACGGAGCATAGCGTAATCTATGTTTTGACCTTCTCTAATTCCGGTTACGCACTGTTGGAGTAGTTCAATAAAGACCTTTGATTTTGCTAAATGCTTAAAATATTCAACTGTAATGCCCTTAGGAATCAAAATCGTATATGCTGGACTAATAATGCCTTGGTAATGAGCAAGTTCTATTCCACCTTGAAAAGAACGCAAAGAAATAACAAAATCACCAACTCTCACAAGCTTTAGAAGCTGTAAATCTTTGGTTGCTTCAACTGTTCTTTGCCCGTAAACGCTTTTTGGAACAACACCCATGTTTTGTGTTGCTGCCAGCAATGGTTCTTCTGGATATCCCTTTTCAGAACGTTCATCAAATAAGCGCTTTATCTTTATTGTTTCCCAATGAATAGGTACATCTGATAACCAGATTTCGTCAATCGTCTTATACTCATCGTACGCAATTTCTTCGTTCATAAAGAAATCAATGTTCATATACTTCTGTAATTTGTAAATATTGCTGATAATCCCTTGGACATCTGCCTTTTGGCGCTTTTTCTTGAAGTATTTGGTAAACCGAATTTCGTAGCCAATTTTTCTGTTTTTATCATTAACATAGGCATCCGGCGCGTAGGGCTTGACCTCGGTATTCATAAAGGTGTCAATTCCACCTTCATACAGGAACGGGACATTTTCTGTATCACGCAGATCGGGGTCAGCCTCACCTTCAATGGGTTTTGCATTCGGGTCTTTCTCTGTGATAAACGGGCGTATTTTCTTTGCCAGAGCTGCTTTTAGTCCGGTAGCCTTTACAAATTCAGTCCAATCATCCGAAGGCGTTTTCTCTGTGACTTTTGCCAATGCCGATGTCACAGCTTCCATTTCCTTGGGCTTCAAAACATCCTGCGGAATTGGACGCTCAGGGAATACATGCAGGCGGAGCGGGCGTTCTACCGTAATGCTCCAGTAGCCAAATTCATCGTTGGTGAAAATGCGGCTAACTTCGCTTTCCTCCATGCTCATGAAAATGCGCAGAATTTTGTCGCGAGTGTCCACATCAACTTCGCAATTCTTTTTTCCCATGTTTTTGTTTAGCGTCTTCTTCATGGCAGTTGCGTCGATAAGCTGGATTTTCCCTTTGCGGCGTTCTTCCTTCTTGTTTGAAAGAACCCAGATATAAGTACCGATGCCGGTGTTGTAGAACATATTTTCCGGCAGAGCGATAATCGCTTCCACCATGTCGTTTTCTATCATATAACGGCGGGCGTTGCTCTCACCGCTGCCTGCGTCTCCGGTGAAGAGGGAGGAACCGTTATGCACCTCGGCAATACGGCTGCCGAGCGCGGTGTCCTTTTTCATTTTAGATATGTTGTTCAGGAGGAACAGAAGCTGACCGTCGCTGGTGCGGGGAATCATGGCAAGCTGCTCTCCGCCGGGGAGATAGGTGTTGAATCGACTATCAAGAATATCCTTTTTGCCGCCCATTTTGTCAGCATCGGTTTTCCAGCTCTTACCGTAGGGTGGGTTGGAAAGCATGAAGTCAAACTGCCGTGCAGCATTGCCGTCCAGAGAAAGCGTGGAACCGAAGGCAATATTATCCGCCTGTGCACCGTCACCTTTGAGCAGCATATCTGCCTTGCAGATGGCATAAGTCTCAGGGTTCAGCTCCTGTCCGAAAAGGTGGATAGAAACTTTTTTGCCGGCATCTTCAGCCAGCATCTGCAAGCGTTCTTGAGCCACTGTCAGCATACCGCCGGTTCCGCAGGCGCCATCATAACAGGAATAGGTAGCATCCTTGATTTTGTCGGTCACTGGAACGAATACCAGATCGGCCATGAGCTCTACAACGTCACGGGGCGTCCAGTGCTCACCAGCTTCCTCATTATTCGCTTCATTGAACTTGCGTACAAGCTCTTCAAAAATGGTTCCCATTCCATGGTTATCCAAAGCAGGGAGTTTGATCACCTGCTTGGTATCGTCTGTGTAAACGGGATTCGGGCTGAGGTTGATGTCTTTGGAAACGAACTTTTCTATAACCGCCATCAGAATGTCCGCATCCAACATAGTGTCGATCTGATTACGGAATTTGAATTTGTTCAGGATCTCTTGCACGTTGGGAGAAAAGCCATCAAGATATGCAATGAAATCCGCTTTAAGAGTCTGCTTCTTTGCACGACTGGTAAGGTCCTTCAGCAGGAAGGGGGATGCATTGCAGAATGCCTGTCCGGCGGTCTTGTTAAGTGCCGGCCATTGATTTGCAATTTTGGCAGCATCCAGTTTTTTCTTCATTTCCATAACCGCAGGCTTGGTTTCTTCCAGCATTGCATCCAGGCGGCGGATAACCGTCATAGGCAGAATAACATCGCGGTATTTGCCGCGCACATATACGTCGCGTAGGCAGTCATCCGCGATCCCCCAGATAAAACTTACTATTGCATTATGCACCTGATTATCCATATCTTTATCTCTCCATATTCTTTGAGATTGCATTCTCTCAACTTATTCCGAAACCTTGCCAGTCCGATTTTTAAGGCTGTTTTTCATCAGGCACGAATTCCATAATATCGTCAAGCTTGCAATTCAGTGCGTTACAAATATTGCGAAGCGCCTCTGTGCTGACATCCTTTTCTTTGCTCATCTGCGTCATAGTATAGTGGCTTACGCCGGCGAGCTTTTCCAAGGCACTTTTTGATATTTTTCTATCCAAGAGCAAATGCCATAATTTCATATAGCTTACCGCCATAATTGTTACCTCCAAATTTTAATGTATAATACATGGATATTATACTGCATTTTATGTAAAATTTCAACTGGTTTGAATGAATTTCATATGAATTTGTCGATTTTTTGCATCCGTCAAAGGTTCAAATCCCTTCGCCCAGTCGGCTGCCGACTTCTTTGCAGAGCAAAGAAACGTAAAAAGTACACCGGCATTTTCGGGCTATTTTCAGCGCCGGAAATGAAAAAACGGGATCCGGGACAGCCGTGATGGCCATCTCGAAGCCCGTTTTGCCTCATTTTTGCGATTTTTGCTGAAAAATGCCCCAAAAAGCAAGAAAAAACGCCTTTTGCCTTGGTAGACAAAAGACGTTTCTTTTATGGTGGAGGCGAGGGGAGTCGAACCCCTGTCCGAAAGATCATCCCCACAACTTTCTACGAGCGTAGCTTCTTATTTAATTCTCTCCCTTGCCGGCGGGAAGAAGCACCCTACGGTTCGGGACAGCCACGTTGTTCATGACGGGTTACGAGGCGCTGTACCCGTGCACGTTCACCGCTGCATGACGCCGCTCTCCGGGCCGCGGTACTCCCGGGAACGACGGCGGCTGCAATTAAGCAGCTGCTAAAACTGTACTATTGTTGTCAGTTAAATTTAAAAGTGAAGCTTTTATAGAGGTGCCCCGCCTCTGCTCGCTTATTGTGTATCCGATCCCCCGTCGAAATCCTTTCGCCCCCATGGGGCACGCCGGGGGGTGCAATGAAATATTTGCTGACGCAAATGTGAAATTCGACCGAAGGTCGAGTGAAATTCCGCTTGCGCGGAGTGAAATTTGCGCCGTTCGGCGCAAGTGACACGGTATGGTCTGCGACGCTATTATATAGCGGCGCGTGAGAAATGTCAATTCCGTTCCTTCATGGAGCGTTCGATATTGCGTTCGGCGTCCTTTTTGGCGGCGTCGTCGCGCTTATCGTAGAGCTTTTTACCTTTGCACAAGCCTATTTTCAGCTTTGCCCGTCCGTTCACGAAATATACGCTTAAAGGTACGATCGCGCAGCCCTGCTGTTTGACCTCCGCATAGAGTTTGCGGATCTCTTTCTTGTGCATGAGCAGACGCTTCGGACGCATCGGATCGCGGTTGAAGATATTTCCCTTTTCGTAAGGCGAGATGTGCATACCGTTGGCGAAGATCTCGCCGTCCTTGATATGACACCATGAGTCCTTTAAGTTTACGTTCCCGGCGCGGATGGATTTGATCTCCGTTCCGAACAGCTCGAGTCCCGCCTCGTATTCCTGCAAAACGAAATAATCATGGTAGGCTTTCTTGTTCTGCGCCACGGGCTTGTCGGACGTATTTTCTTTTTTCGGCATGTATCTCACCTCCAAAAAAACAGATTCTGAAAACTTAAATCTTAAAACTTAAAACTATATTACATGGCTTCCGGGGCGTCTACCTTGAGCAGACCGAGGATGTTTCTGAGCACTGTGCCGGCGGACTTGCACAGATACAGACGGGCGTTCCGCAGGTCGACATCTTCCACGTCACAGCGGCAGGCGTTGTAGAACTTATGGAAGAGCGTTGCCAGCTCCACGGCAAAACGCGTGAGTCTGGAGGGATCAAGCGCTTTTGCGGCGGCCTCGGTCTCGGCGGTGAGAGAGGAAATGTAGCGGATGAGCTCCTTTTCCTCGTCGGCGGTGAGTTTCATCGCCTGCTCCTTCGTGCAGCCGGAGAACGCCACGCCCTTTTCTTCCATCTTCTTGAATATGGAGCAAATTCTCGCGTGCGCGTACTGACAGTAGTAAACGGGATTGGAGGACGACTGTTCCACGGCAAGGTCGAGGTCGAAATCGCAGTGGGTATTGGCTTCGCGCATATTGAAGAAAAATCTTGCCGCGTCGATCGGTACTTCTTCCAAAAGCGTTACGAGCGTGATGGCTTTGCCGGAACGCTTGGATGCCTTGATGATCTCGCCGTCCTTGACGAGTCTTACCATCTGCATGAGTACCACGTGAAGGCGTTCGGGATCGACGCCGAGAGCCGTGAGAGCCGCTTTCAGACGCGGCACGTAGCCGTGATGATCGGCACCGAGAATGTCGATCGCGATATCGAAGTTTCTTTCACAAAGCTTATTGTAATGATAGGCGATATCGGGCACGATATAGGTGAGAAGTCCGTTGGAACGGACAAGCACGAAATCCTTGTCACAGCCGAGCTGCTCGGCCTTGAACCATACGGCGCCGTCCTGTTCGTAGGTGTAGCCGTTTGCGGTGAGGATGTCGATCACCTTTCTCGCCGCGCCGGAGTTGTGCAGAGCGCTCTCGCGGAACCACGTATCGTATTTGATCTTGTATTTGAGCAGGTCTCTTTCGAGGCCTTCGATGTTGAGCGGCAGAGCGTAGGCAACGAGCGCTTTGCGGCGTTCCTCCTCGCTTGTCTGCATGTATTTATCGCCGTTGATATCCTTGAAGTTCTGCGCGTGGTCGATGATGTCCTGCCCGTGATAGGAGTCCTCGGGCATTTCGATCTCGTCGCCGCAGAGCTGACGGTAACGTATATCGAGCGACAGACCGAATTTTTCGATCTGATTGCCGCCGTCGTTGATGTAGAATTCACGTTCGGTCTCATAGCCCGCCCAGGTGAGCACCTCGGCAAGACAGTCGCCCATCGCGCCGCCTCTCGCGTTTCCTACGTGCATGGGACCCGTGGGGTTGGCGGAAACGAACTCCACGAGCGCGCGTTTTCCCGCTCCCATATCGGAATGGCCGTACATGGCGCCCTTGTCTTCCACCTCGCCGAGTACGTCGGCGTAGAAAGCGGGGGAGAGCGTGAAATTCATAAAGCCCGCGCCGGCGGCTTCGCATTTGGAAAAATACGTGCCGTCTAATTCCAGTTCGTCGATGATCGCCGCGGCGATCTTCATGGGAGCCATGCGGAAGGCTCTCGCGTGCGCCATGGCGGCGTTGGTGGAGTAGTCGCCGTTTTTGCGGTCGGCGGGCACTTCCACCTTAAAAGGAACGAGCTCCGCTTCGGGAAGCGTTCCCTTTTCCATGGCCTTTTTTATCGCCGCGTTCACGGCGGCGTTCAACTGATATTCGGCTGTTTTTACGGTGTCATTCATTTTTGTTTACCTCTATAAGCATCTGTTTCCGGGACGTCAGCGCGCCGTTGAAATCAATGGTGTATTCCAAAGAAAGCGTTCCGCCGTCGGAAGTCATGTCGCTGTCGATCTCTTTTGCGTATATACCGATATTCATATCGCCGTAGGGCGTGGAGTAAAGGCAGATGTGCCGTTTGCCGAGCTCGAGCTGCAGCTCCGTTATCACGTCGCCGGAGCGCACGATCGAAACGCAGTTCCCGTTCTGCACGGTGAGCACGGTATGGCTTTTCATGCCCTCGGCGAAGATCTCGTCGAAATTCAGCACGTAGTCTTTGCCGCCGCCGTCGAGCGTGCCGCGCGTCGTTACCTCCACGGCATCCTGCTCGCCGCTCTCGATATCGGTCTGGATATCGGTTATTTTTATCATTCTGTCGTCGTTCATGTCTGCACCTTAGCATTATAAGTCAAACTATATTATCATAATCAACAAAAAAAATCAACCTGATTTTGATGAAAAAAGCGCCTCGTTGTTTCAACGGGGCGTTTATGCGTTCTCGGAATCGTCAATGAATTCCGCGATATCTTCGAGTTCGCAATGAAGGACTTTGCACAATTTATCCAGTGTTTTGGTTTCGATATTGTCATTTGCCTTCAATCTCCGCACGGTTTTGCTGTCGATCCCGGCTTTTTCACGCAGATAATACGTTGATATATGCCGCTCGTCCATAACGTGCCACAGTTTATCGAAAACGATCATAACCTACCACTCCTTGACAGCATATATTATGGGGGTTATAATCTTCAATATTAAGGGGATATAATCCCCATATTAACGGAGGCGCCATGATCTGCACCTTTTTCGGACACAGGGACTGCTCTGAAAACGTCAGAGAAAAACTGAGGGAAGCTATTGTCGGATTGATCGAAAATGATTCGGTTGATACGTTCTACGTGGGGGAGCAGGGGAATTTCGACAGACTTGTTTATGCGGAGCTCAAAGAACTGAAAAAACGGTATCCCACCATAAAATACAGGATAATCCTTGCGTATCATCCCAGAACAAGGCAGGAAGGATCGGCGGAAGAATGCGATACTCTTTTCCCGGAGATTCCGGAGAACGTTTTGCCGAGATACGCTATCGATAAAAGAAACCGATGGATGATCGAAAAGTCGGATTACGTTATTACGTATGTCAGACACGTCACCGGAGGTGCGGCAAAATACAGAGATGCAGCGGTAAAAAAAGGAAAAATCGTGATCGACATATAAAAATAAAAAAAACACTTGCCAAAACCGGATATATATATTATAATACCTTTCAGCGGTACTGTTACCGTTGAATATATCGTATATAATTTTGCTTCTGTCATGCGGCGTGTGGGTCCTGTGCGACGGAGCGCCGCGAACCATGTCAGGCGGGGAACCGAGCAGCATTAAGCGGTCTGCCCGTGCGACACAGTCTGCCTATACGCCGTGTGACAGAGGCAAAATTTTTTTATAGAAAAAAGAAAGGAGAGACGGAATATGTACAGAGTGTTATACCGCAAGTGGCGGCCGCAGGTGTTCAGCGACGTCGTGGGTCAACCGCAGGTCACGACCACGCTCTCTTCCCAGATCCGGGAAAACCGTCTTTCCCACGCCTATCTTTTTACAGGCTCACGCGGAACGGGCAAGACCACCTGCGCGAAGATCCTCGCCAAAGCGGTGAACTGTCTTCATCCCGTGAACGGCGATCCCTGCAACGAATGTGAGATATGCAGAGGCATCGACAACGGCACGGTGCTCGATATCGTGGAGATCGACGCGGCGTCCAACCGCGGCATCGACGATATCCGCCTTTTGAGAGACGAGGCGAGCTTCATGCCCTCGCAGGCGAAATACCGCGTGTACATCATCGACGAGGTACACATGCTCACGATCGAAGCGTTCAACGCGCTTCTCAAAACGCTGGAGGAGCCGCCCGAGCACGTCAAATTCATCCTTGCCACCACCGAGGTGCACAAGCTCCCGTCCACGATCCTTTCGAGGTGTCAGCGCTTCGATTTCCGCCGCATCGAGCCGAAACTCATCGCCGAACGTCTTATGCACGTGGCGAACGAGGAAAAAGCGGTGCTGCACGAGGACGCGGCTATGCTCATCGCCCGTATCGCCGACGGCGGTATGCGCGACGCCTTATCGCTCCTTGACCGCGCCATCAGCGTGGACAACGAGGTCACGACCGCTGTCGTTTCATCCTCCGCCGGACTCATGGGGCGCGAATATATCTACGATCTCATAAGAGCCGTCGCCGCGAAGGATACGGCGAAGAGTCTCGTGATCCTCGACGACCTGCATAACGCCTCGTGCGATACGGAGCGTCTGTGCACGGAATTATCCAATCAGTTCCGTAATTTCCTTATCATAAAAACGGTGGAACGTCCCGAAGACCTCATCGTGTGCACGGAGGAGGAGCTCGGCGAACTGAAAGCGCTCGCTTCTCTGTTCACCAACGCCGAGGTACTCAACGCCCTCAACGTGCTCACTTCGGCGGCGGACGCCATCAAACATACGCAGAATCGGCGCATCGAAGCCGAAATGGCGCTCATCCGCCTCTGCGCTCCCGAAACGGATTCCGATATCTCCGCTCTGCTTGCGCGGATCTCCGTGCTCGAAAAAGAGCTGAATGAAATAAAGAAAAACGGCGTGCGGCTTGCCGCTCCCGCGGAAAAGACCGTTCCCGCCGCTCCCGAAAGAAAAAACGGACCCGAAAATATACCCGCCTCGCCCGTCTTTGAGGCTCCGACAGCGGAAAACGAATACGCGGAAGAGGAATACGCGGAAGAGGAATACGATCCCGGCCCCCTGCCGGAGGGCTCTCTGTTCGGCGGAAGCGACGAGCTTCCGTTCGGCGAAGACCACGGGGACGTCCCGCCTCCTGCGGACGATTTCGGCGATTTGCCCTTCGGCCCCGACGCGGGCGAGCTGCCCGAGCCGATCGCGGGACAAAGCGACTTCGCGGGCTTCGGCTCGGAGCCCGATACCAGTACGTTCGGCGACCGTTTCGCATCCGTTGACGACGAAGAGGACGACGTGGAGATCAACGACGACTTCATGAGCCGCTACGGTGCTCAGGAAGCGGAAAAAGAGGATGCCGCCGATATCCAGGCGGAGGTGAAGACCGCCGGCGCGGACACGCTCGATGCGCGCACGTGGGTGCGCATCATCCTCGAAACGGAGAAAGCCTATTCCCCGCTCATCGGTCAGCTCACGAATTCCAAGGCGTATATAAAAGGTGAAACGCTGTTCGTGTGCCCCGCCAATCCGTTCATCAAAATGATGACGCGTGAGAACGTGCTCGAGGAGCACATGGCGCCCGCCGTAAAACAGATCCTCGGGAAAGATTATAAAGTACGATATGATCAATAAAAGGAGACGTAAAAAATGAAAGCAAGAATTCCCAATCAGAACACCGGTTCGAGAAACGATATGATGCAGCGCATCCAGAAAATGCAGGAGGATATGCAGACGGCGCAGGCAGACGTGGAAGCCAGAGAGTTCACCGCTTCCGCGGGCGGCGGCATGGTCGAGGTGAAGGTGAGCGGCAAGCACGAGGTGCTCGGCCTTACCGTGAAGCCCGAGGCTATGGATCCCGAAGAGCCCGAAATGCTCGAGGATCTGCTCATCGTTGCGCTCAACGAAGCCATCACCAAGGCGAACGACACCATGGAAGCCGAAATGAACAAATTCACCGGCGGACTCAATATCCCCGGCCTCGGCGGACTCGGCTTATAATTTATGGAATACGGCGCCGTTTCCCTGCAAAAGTTAATAGAGCAATTCCGCAGAATGCCGGGCATCGGCTCGAAGACCGCACAGCGCATGGCGTTTTACGTGCTTTCCCTTCCGAAAGAGGAGGCGCAGGCGCTCGCCGATACCGTTACGGAGGCCAGCGAAAAGATCCATCGCTGCCCGGTGTGTTGTAACCTTACGGACGAGGAGATCTGCCCCGTCTGCCGCAATCCGCAGCGCAGCCGTTCAACGATCTGCGTGGTGGAAAACGTGGAATCCATGATGGCGATCGAAAACACCAACGAATTCAAGGGCACGTACCACGTGCTTCACGGCGTCATATCGCCGCTGGAAGAGGTGCGTCCCGAGGATATCACCGTCAAAGAGCTACTCGCCCGCATCAACGCTGACGAGGTGACCGAGGTCATCATGGCGACGGGCTCGAGCGTGGAGGGCGAACTGACCGCCATGTATATTTCCAAGCTCTTAAAGCCGCTCGGCGTGAAGGTCACGCGCCTTGCCTACGGCTTGCCCGTGGGCTCGGAGCTGCAGTACGCCGACTCCGTGACTCTTTCCCGCGCCTTGCAGGGCAGACAGACACTCTGAAAACCGTGACCCCTAAACTAAAATATAGATCAAACTGATTCACCGGAGGTAATTTTATGAAGTACGTTATGACATTCGATATCGGCACCACCGGAGTAAAGACCTGCGTTTTCGGCATTTCCGAAAAGGTCGAGCTGCTCGGCAGCTCCTCGGCGGGCTATAAGCTTTACGTGTTCCCCGACGGCGGCGCGGAGCAGGACCCCGAGGAATGGTGGCAGGCGATGTGCCTTACCTCGAAAAAAGCGCTCGAAGCTTCCGGCGTGGACGCCTCTCTGATCGAGGGCGTTTCCTTCTGCTCGCAGATGCAGGGTCTCGTGCTCGTGGATAAAAACGGCAATGCCGTAAGACGCGCGTTCAGCTACATGGATCAGCGCGCGAGAGAGGAACTCAAAAACGGTATGCAGCACGGTCTGCAGGTCGCGGGCGGCAACGTCGTGAAGCTGCTCAGATGCCTTGCGAAGACCGGCGCGGCGCCTCTTTCCGTCAAGGACCCCGTATGGAAATACAACTGGGTAAAGGCTCACGAGCCCGAAAACTTCAAAAAAATATATAAATGGCTCGACGTCAAGGAGTATCTCATCTGCCGCATGACCGGCGAATGCGTTATGACCAAAGACTCCGCCTTCGGCGCTCTTATATATGATTATAAGAATAACTGCTGGGCTGAGGGGCTTTGCAAAATGCTCGGCGTCGATCCCGCTCATCTTCCTAAGATCATCAATTCCACCGACGTGGTAGGCGGACTCCGCGAAACGCAGGCTGCCGAGCTCGGTCTGAAGGCCGGTACCGCCGTTTACGGCGGCGGCGGAGACGCGTCCCTCATCGGCGTGGGTGCCGGTGCCGTGGCCGTCGGCGATACGCATATCTACAACGGTACGTCCGGCTGGGTATCCACCGTATGCGACAAGAGCATCGTGGACGCCGGAGCGAGCATTGCCGCTATCGTGGGCGCGGACGAAGGAAAATTCAATTATTTCGCCGAGCTCGAGACCGCCGGCAAGTGCCTTGAATGGGTAAAGGATCACCTGGCGCTCGACGAGATCAATATTTATCTGAAAAAGGAATCCGTCGCGGAAGGGTACGAAGCGCAGTACACGAGCCTCTACGACTACATGACGGAGATCATCAACAAGGTTCCCGCGGGCTCCGGCGGCGTGATCTTCACTCCGTGGCTGCACGGCAACCGCTGCCCGTTCGAAGATCCCAATTCCAGAGGTATGTTCTTCAACCTCAGCCTCGAGACAGGCAAGAGCGAAATGATCCGTTCCGTCATCGAGGGTGTGTGCTATCACATGCGCTGGTTTATGGAGACCGAGGATAAAAAGGTGAAGTCCTCCGATGCTATCCGTTTTGTGGGCGGCGGCGCGCTTTCCTACGCTACCTGCCAGATCCTCGCCGACGTGCTCGGCAAGAAGGTGGAGACCGTGGACAGCCCGCAGAACGTGGGTGCGGTCGGCGCGGCGGTCACCATCGCCGTGGGCATGGGACTCGTCAAGGATTTCGGCGAGGCGAAAAAGCTCATCCCCGTTGTGAAGACCTACGAACCCAACCCCGCCAACAAGGCCGTATACGACAAGCAGTATGCCGTATACACCAAGCTTTATAAAGCAAACAAAGAAAACTTCGCCGCTCTCAACGGCTGAAAACGTAAACTACCCCCGAAAGGAAACAGAACGATATGCTTGAACAGAAACAAATGATGAGCCAGCTTTACGGCCTCATTCTTCCCACTATGCAGAAATGCGGCTTCGAGCCCTGCAAGCCCGAGACCGGCTTCAACGGCAGTATGGTATATGACAGAGAGGCTTCCAGCGTAGTGGATTTCTCCGGCGAAAAGGGCAGACTCCGTCTTGTGTTCAGCTCGGACAGGATCCATCTTCTTTCCGGCGAAAACGATATCCCCCTTGCCGACGATTCCGCCTTCAATCTCGACGGCACCTTCCTCATGCTCCTGAACGACTACGACGAGAGAGACGTGAAATCCCTCGGCAACGAGATCAACGAATTGCTGGAGGAAAGATACACGAAGAAAACGAAGATCGTGTCGAAGTCCAAAAACGTGCAGACCGTCTCCAAGGCGGCGGCGCGTTCCGGCGCTCTCGCTTACGATCCCGTCACGCTCGCCACGAAGCTCGCGGCGCTCTATCCCGAGATCAAGGAAAATATAAAAATAAACATCGACACCTACGGAGAATTCCTCTGCGAGGATTATTTCACGACCTACGTCGCTCCGAGAGCGCTGCAGACGATCCGCTCCAACGACCCGCAGAAGATGAAGAAGCTGTTCAATATCCTCGGCGATATCTCTGAGGACGGCACCACCGAGGTGCAGAGTCTCATCGCCGTTACGGTGCTCGGTCCCGTGAAGGACGATCCCGTGCTCGTGCAGAATATGATGCCCTATCTCACCGATACGATGCTTGAGCCCGTGCTTTCCGTGAGCAAGCGCCTCAAAAAGAGCAAGAGCGCCAATCTCCGTCTGGAAAATCCCCCCAAGTATAAGCCCCCGAAGCAGAAGAAGAGCGGCGGTCTCATGAACGCTCTCATGGGCGGCGGAATGCCTCAGCAGTAAATTTTGAAAAAAATCAAAAAATATACTTGACAAACGATTTGCGGCGTGCTATACTTATGCCTGCTTTGAGAGATCACCTTTTCAAAGCAGCATAGTCGGTGTCTATAACATTGAGGTTCCACCCGTTCCCATCCCGAACACGGTAGTTAAGCTCAACTGTGCCGAAAATACTTGGCGGGCAGCTGCCTGGGAAGATAGGTCGTCGCCGACACTCACAAAAAGCACTTCGTATGAAGTGCTTTTTTTGTGTTTTTTTTGTAAATTTTTTCGTTTTTTTCGTAAAGGAGAGAAAATATATGAATTACCGTAAAATGGGCAATACCGGCTGTATGGTCTCCGCTTTAGGCTTCGGCTGTATGCGTTTTCCGTGCACCGATCCCGAAAACGATAAGACCATCGACGAGGAGCTTTCGAAAAAGATGCTCCGCCATGCCATCGACTGCGGCGTGAATTACGTGGACACCGCGTTTTTCTATCACGGCGGCGAGAGTGAGCGCTTCGTGGGCAGAGCCCTGAAAGACGGCTACCGCGAAAAGGTGTATCTTGCCACCAAGCTCCCGATGGGCGAGGTGAAGGAAGAGGGCGATTTCGACCGCCTTCTGAACGAACAGCTCGTGAAGCTCGATACCGACCATATTGATTTCTATCTTTTTCACGCGCTCAACGCGGGGCACTGGGAGACCGTCAAAAAATTCGGCTTCATGGAGAAGATGAAGCAGGCAAAGGCGGACGGAAAGATCCGTCATATCGGTTTTTCCTTCCACGACGATCTCGAAACCTTCAAAAAGATCGTGGACGAGTTCGAGTGCGCCGAATTCTGCCAGGTAATGTATAACTATGAGAACGTCGATTTCCAGGCGGGCGAAGAGGGCATCGCCTACGCGGCCGCCAAAGGGCTCGGCGTCATCGTCATGGAGCCTCTGCGCGGCGGAAAGCTTGCCGATCCCGTGCCCGAGGTGAAAGCCGTATTCCCCGAGAATACCGATTTCGTAAAGAGTGCGCTCGATTTCGTGTGGGATAACGAAAACGTCAGTCTGCTTCTGAGCGGTATGTCCTCGTTTGAGCAGACGGAGAAAAACGTCGCCTGCGCAAACGAAGCGAAGCAAAACAAGCTCACGCCGGAGGAAAAGGAGATTTTCGTCAAGGCGAAAAAAGCCGCCGACGCTCTCGTGCAGGTGCCCTGTACGAACTGCCGTTACTGCCAGCCCTGCCCGAACGACGTGTGCATACCGGATATTTTCGCCGCCTACAATAAGATCACACGCGTTTCCCGCGGCGGCGTTTTAAAGCTCATGCCCGATATCGCCGAGAAAACGGCGCAGTGCTTAGAGTGCGGCGCGTGCGAAGCCATGTGCCCGCAGAATATAAAGATCATCGGCGAACTGAAAAAGATCAACGAAAAATTCAGCAAATAAACGAAAAGAGATTATAATGAACATCATTTCCGATAAAATCTTTGACGAGGAACGCGCGCTCTACGCGCTGAAAGACTCGCAAGTGATAAACTGCACGTTCGCGGGCCCCGCGGACGGTGAAAGCGCGCTCAAGGAGGCGTGCGGGATCGAGGTCGAAAACTGTCGTTTTTCGCTTCGCTATCCCTTCTGGCACACGACCGGTTTTTCCGTGAAAAACTGCCGTATGGACGATACCGCCCGCGCGGCGTTGTGGTATTGTAAAAACGGCGAACTCGACGGCCTCGTCACCGACGGCATCAAGGGCGTGCGCGAGTGCGAGGATATAAGTCTGAAAAACGTGACCGCCGTGTCGCCGGAATTCGGCTGGAAGTGCCGCGGCCTGCGCTTTGAAAACTGTGCCGTCACGGGCGATTATTTCCTGCTCGACAGCCGCGAATTGAAGCTTGAAAACGTGACGCTGAACGGAAAGTATTCTTTCCAGTACACCGAAAACGTCACCGTGGAAAACAGTGAACTCAATACAAAGGACGCTTTCTGGCACGCGAAAAACGTCACGGTGAAAAACTGTAAGGTGAAGGGCGAATACCTCGCGTGGTATTCCGAAAATATCACGTTCATAAACTGTGAGATCTCCGGTACGCAGCCGCTTTGCTACTGCAAAGGACTGAAGCTCATTGACTGCACGATGACCGGCTGCGACCTTTCGTTTGAGTATTCCGACGTGGAGGCCGACGTGAAAGGGTATATCGACTCGGTGAAAAATCCCCGTTCCGGCAGGATCAGCGCGGATTCGATCGGCGAAGTGATACAAGAAAATTCCGTCATGGAAACGGATTGCGTGATAGAATCGAAAGGATAAGCTATGTTTTACGAAAATAACTGGGAGTCTTTGAATGCCCGTCCCGTGCCGCAGTGGTTTTCGGACGCCAAATTCGGCATCTTCATCCACTGGGGGCTTTACTCCGTGCCCGCCTTCGCGCCGAAGGGGCAGTACGCCGAGTGGTACTGGGCGGCGATCGACGATAAAACGCCCGACGCCAACCGGAAAAAATTTCAGGATTTCCATAAAAGGATGTACGGCGAAAATTTCAAGTATCAGGATTTCGCTAAGGATTTCAGGGCGGAGCTGTTCGACGCGGACGAATGGGCGGAGCTGTTTCAGAAGTCCGGCGCAAAGTACATGAACCTCGTTTCCAAGCATCACGACGGCTTCACGATGTATAAGTCCGCCTATACGCCGAACTGGAACAGCGTGGATATCGGCCCGCACCGCGATTTCTGCCGCGAGCTGAAGGACGCGCTCGACAAGACCGATGTGCGCTTCGGCGTTTACCATTCCGTGTACGAGTGGTTCCATCCGCTGTACCTGAAAGATCCCGAAGAGTACGCCGTAAAGCATCTGATCCCCATGCTCAAAGAACTGGTGGAAAACTATCAGCCCGCAACGCTGTTCACCGACGGCGAGTGGGAGCATGAGAGCAGCGTTTGGCATTCCACCGAATTTTTACAGTGGCTCTATAACGAATCGAGTGTAAAGGACTTCATCGTGCCCAACGACCGCTGGGGCAAGGAAACGAGAGGAAAGCTCGGCGGCAATTTCACCACCGAATACGGCTATATCGGCGGCGAGGATTCCCCCGGCGGCATAGAAGCGCTCGATGCCTATACCCGTCCGAACGAGGAGTGCCGCGGTATCGGCGGCTCCTTCGGCTTCAACCGCACCGAAACGCCCGAGGATTATCTTTCCTCCAAAGAGCTCGTGCACATGCTCATCGACCTCGTGAGCCGCGGCAGCAATTTCCTGCTGAATATCGGTCCCACGGCGGACGGCAGAGTGCCCGTCATCATGCAGGAGAAGCTGCTCGATATGGGCAGATGGCTTTGTGTGAACGGCGAAGGCATCTACGGCACGTCCCGTTATAAAAAGAGCTCGGACGAAAAGATACGTTATACGAAAAAAGGCGATGCGGTCTACGCGTTCCTGCTGAAATTCCCGTTCGGCGAGATCGTGCTGAACGACGTGGACTACGTGCCCGGCATGAAAGCGGAGCTGCTCGGCTATGATAAGCCGATATACGTAAAGGAACGCGACGGCAAAGCGGCGCTCTGCTTCGACCCGATAGATCCCGACGAGCTGAAGTCAGAATACGCTTATTGTTTCAAACTTACAGAGTGATAGTTGACATTCGTTTATAAAGAGTTTATTGTTGATTTGTTATAAATGAAAAAGAGGAGAGCTTATTATGAAGAAAATCATTGCGGTCGTTCTTTGCGCGCTGATGGCGTTTTCCGCTCTTGTCGTTCCCTGTTTTGCCGATGACGCGCTCCATTACGTCGTGATCGGCGATTCCATCGCGAGAGGCGCTGGTGTTTACAACAGCGCGGACGCCTGCTTCGGCAGGATCGTGGCGGATACCAACGGCTATGATTACGTGAATTTCGGCATCGACGGCTATACCTCGTGGCAGCTCAGGGACTATATCCGTTCCGGGAACGTGACGGCTGCGCTTGCCGAAGCGGACGTTATCAGCATTTCCATCGGCGGCAACGATTATCTCCAGCAGAATCTGCCCAAGCTCATCACGCACGTGACCTTCGGCAATTACAGGATCGTGAACGATATTCAGAACAATTACCGCGAGCATCTTACGGATATCTTCGATTACATTACGGGGATCAATCCCGACGTCGTGATCCTTGCCCAGACGCTTTATAATCCCCGCACCGATCTCGTAAAATATCCGTTCGGCGAGGCGACCAAGAGAGTCAACGAGGTCGTCAATGAAATGCCCGCGAAATATCCCGGTACCGTGTACGTCGTAGATACCGTGCCTTTTATCGAAGGTAAGATCGAATGCGTCGCCATGGACGGTATCCATCCGAGCGCTTACGGCAATATCGTGATCGCAAAGCTCGTTTTAGAGGAGCTTTACGAGCTCGGCCTCGGCGAAAACCTCGAGCCCGTCGTGCATACCGACGGTATCGACCAGATCCCGTTCTCCTCGAAGATCCTCGTCGCTTTGAAGGAATTCTTCCTCAAGGTCGTCGCCATGCTCAAAGCGTTCTGATACGCTCCCCGTTTTATACAAGCATACAATGAGGCACGCTGAACTGCGTGCCTTTCGTTTTATAGCAGAACGATAAATTTTTGTTTAGCGTTCCGCTAAACAAAAATAGTTTTCAGTTTTAAGTATTCAGTTTTCAGAAAAAATACTGATATTTCGTTTTA
>JAZLHN010000045.1:0-2723 GCA_045616815.1 Acutalibacteraceae bacterium | reverse complement strand
GAACGCTAAACAAAAATTTATCGAGTAAAAAACTCCGTTCCGAACCAGGAACGGAGTTCTGTTTTTATTCAGTCAAACGTAACCTTGCCTACGTTTCCGCCGATCTCGCGTCCGATGAACAATCCGCCGTTGGCGGCGAATTTATCGGGAGAGTCACTGACATAAAAATCGATACTTCCCTGTTCGCCGGATGAATTGAGCATATCGTTCTCTTTCAGCGTTTCTTTCAGCAGCTCCGTGGAAGCGAAGCCGGAGCATATCAGCTCCACGCCGGGCAGGATATCCTCGATGATATCGTACAGCAGCGGATAATGCGTACATCCGAGGATGAGAGTATCGACGCCCTCATTTTTCAAAGGCTCAAGATACTCGCGCAGCACCGTTTCGGTGACGATATCCCCGCGCTTTACTCTGCCCTCCTCGACAAGAGGCACGAGCAGCGGACACGCTTTCGCGAAGACCTGCGCTTCGGGCGATGCTTCCTTTATCACGTTTTCATACGCTTTGCTTGCGACCGTAGCGGCGGTGGCGATCACGCCGATCCTTCCGTTTTTCGTGATGGCGGCGGCTTTTTTTCCCGCGGGCTCCACCACACCGATGATCGGCAGAGAAAACATTTCCGTCATTTCTCTGCGCGCCATGGAATCGGCGGTATTGCAGGCGATGACGACCGCCTTTACGCCGCGCGAAACGAGCAGCTCCATATCCTGCCGCACGTAATGCAGAAGCGTTTCCTTGGAACGGTTGCCATAAGGCACACGGCCCGTATCGCCGAAGTATATGATGTTTTCCTGCGGCAGTTCTCCGAGGATGCTCTTGACGACGGTGAGACCGCCGAGCCCCGAATCAAACACACCGATGGGTCGTTTATTCATAGTATTTTTCCTTTCCGGAATATCAGAGGGCATTGACCAGTTTTTTGAAATGCTCGCCGCGCTCCTCGAAACAGGAATACTGATCGAAGGAGCTGGTGGTGGGAGAAAGCAAAATAACGTCGCCGGGCACGGACATCTCCACGGCGGCTTTCAGCGCCTGCTCTAAGTTTTCCACGAGCAGACCTTCGTTATCGGTGAGATCTTTGATAAGACGCGGGCCGCATTCTCCGTAGCCGATCACCTTTTTGACGTTGGTGAGATACGCCTTGAGCGGTTCAAAGGAAAGCCCCTTTTCATGGCCGCCCGCTAAAAGGATGGTGGGACAGTCGAACGCCTTCAGCGCGATCACGGTGGCGTCCACGTTCGTACCCTTGGAGTCGTTATAAAATCTGACGCCGTTATATTCTCTTACGAATTCGATGCGGTGCTCCACGCCCTTGAATTCCGAGATCGCCGCGTGGATATCCGTATCGGAAACGCCGAGAGCGTGCGCCGCCGCGCAGGCGACGAGAACGTTCTGCACGTTATGTCTGCCCACGACCTTGATATCGGAAAGCGGGAAAAGCTTTTCACCGAACGCGTACACGTTTTCGGTGTCGGCGTAAAAATCCGCTTCGCCGTTGATGCTGTAGCTGACTTCGGTGCAGTGTACCGGGAGCTTTTTTGTATATTCGTCCACGAGCGCGTCGTCGATATTTTTAAGGAACACGTCCGCGCCGCTCATATTTTCGTAAACGCGGCACTTGGAGCGGTAATAGGCGTCTTCCGTACCCATGAAATCCAGATGGTCGGCGGCGAGATTGATGATGACCGCGACCTCGGGACGGAAGTTCTCGATATCGAGAAGCTGAAAATTGGATATTTCGAGCACGATATAGTGTCCCTCTTCGTTCAGAAGGTCGTTTTCGAGCACGGTCTCACACAGAGCGATGCCGATATTGCCCGAAAGGTGTGCTTTATCGCCGTAAGCCTTTTTCAGTACCTCGTAAAGCAGCGTGGTGGTGGTCGTTTTGCCGTTGGTGCCCGTGATGGCCACGAAATGCTGCGGCGCGCATACGCGGAACGCGAGCTCGATCTCGGTGATGACCGGGATGCCTCGCTCTTTCAGCCGCTGAACGAACCACAGCTTGCCGTTGATGCCGGGGTTTTTCACGGCAAGGAAATAATCCTCTTCAAAAACTTCCTTATCCTGTCCGCAGAGCTTGACGCCGTTTTCTTCGAGCCAATCGGCCTCCTTTATCTGTTCCCTCGGCTTGGAATCGGTCACGGTGATCCGGGCGCCGAGCTTCAGAAGAAGCTTTATCGCCGCCAGTCCGCTGCGGGCCAGTCCCATGACGAGTACTTTTTTATCTTTATATTCTTCCATATTTCTACCGCCGTTTCACAAACGTAATCATTCAAATATACAGTATAATATGATTTGATTTTTTTTGCAATGCGTTGAAACAGTATTTTTTACTTGCTATTTACATTTTTTTGTGTTATTGTAAAAATACATTAAAAAAACAACCGGGAGGAAAACAACCATGGAAGAAAACACAACCGTAGCAACCGAAGAAGAATCCGGTCTCAACCTCGACGATTTAAGCGGTGTGCTCGACGTTCTCAAGAAGGTCATGGATTTCTTTAAGACGATCGTAGACACTCTTGCGGGATTCATTGAGCCCGTATTCGAGGATCTTCTCAGAAACATTCTTTGATTTTCATCCGCATTCAAAAAAGGCTGTCAGTGACAGCCTTTTTTGTTTTCGTTTTTTATGCTTTCAGCGACTCTTCGTATGCTTTCATCGTAACGGCAAGCATCTCGTCGTACTTGCGTTCGATATCCTCCACCAACCTGAACTGCGT
>JAZLHN010000044.1:0-4100 GCA_045616815.1 Acutalibacteraceae bacterium | reverse complement strand
AAATTGCAGTTTAGCGGCTTCGCCGCTAAACTGCCGAGAGTTGAAAGTTGAGAGTTGAAAGTTGAGATGTGGACGGGCTTCGCCCGTACCCGTTTATATAAAAGCAGGTACAAACGGGAGCAACTATAACAATATATCGTTTTAATGTTGTTGAACAAGTGAACAGTTTCAAGTGGTAGAATCAAATCGCGTAAGCGATTTCTTATCTCAACTTTCAACTCTCAACTCTTTTTTTGTTTGAAGCGCTGTGCGCTTCAAACAAAAATTTGTCGTTCACCTTTGCAATTGCGTTTTTCTTGTGCTACAATGAGCGCAAAAGGGGGATGGCAAAATGTATTCGATCCGAAAATACCGTCCGGAGGATAAAGAGGCTCTCAGAGCCGTGTGCATGGAGACCTCCGACGAAACGTTCCATAAAAACGACCGTCTTCTTCACGCCGTGCCGGTCATCTACAACGATTATTTCACGGAATGCGAGCCGGACAACGTGTTCGTATGTGCCGACGAAAACGACAAAGCCGTCGGCTACGTCATCTGCGCCTCCGATACGAAGCGCTTCGTTTCCGAAATGAACCGGCATTATATCCCGCAGGCGGCGAAAGCGCATCCGTATATGCTTTTCGTCGCGTTCGCGTATATGGCGGCGGTGCTCCGCCACGGGAAAAACTATCCCGCACATCTGCACATCGACCTTTCCGCCGATTTTCAGCACGCGGGAGCGGGCACGGCGCTCATCGACGCTCTCCGGGCGCATCTTGCGCAAAAGGGCGTGCGGGAGGTCTATATCAATTCCATGACCTACGATACCCCGGCTTACGGATTTTACAAAAAATACGGATTCAAAGAAGCGGGAAATCTCGGCTTCGGCTTTTTCACCATGAAGATACAAACGAAATAAAGAGGAATTCTTATGTTTAAGAATAAAGAAGAGTTATATTCGGCGTTCGAGTCGCCGTCCGCAAGATGGCGCGGCAAGCCCTTCTGGAGCTGGAACGGCGAATTGGAGGAAAAAGAACTCTGCCGTCAGGTGGAGATACTGAAAGAAATGGGCTTCGGCGGGCATTTCATGCATTCGCGCTCGGGGCTCATCACCGAATATCTGGGCGAAGACTGGTTCCGGCTCATCAACGCCGTTGCCGACAAGAGCGAAAAAGAGGGGATGGAGGCGTGGCTCTACGACGAGGACCGCTGGCCGTCCGGAAGCGCCGGCGGCAAGGCGACCAAAGAGGAAAGATACCGCATCCGCTCTCTGCGCGTGAAAGAATACGTCCCCGGAAAATACGCGCCTTCCGAGGGTGATATCGCTTTATTTGCCGCCTCCGTGAACGGAAACGGCGTCGGATATTACGAAAAAGCGGAAACCGCGGAAGCCTTACGGCGCTTGCTGGACGAAAAAGCGCCCGTGTACGGCGAAAAGCTGCGCGCGCTCGCGTTCGATATCGTTATCGACCCCGACGACAGCAATTTCAACGGCTCCGGATATCTCAATACGATGGACGAACGGGCGACGGAGCATTTTATCGCTCTCACGCACGAGCAGTATAAGGCGCACGGCGGGGAGCGCATCGGTGCCTCGATCAAGGGCATTTTTACCGACGAGCCGCACCGGGGCAAGGGGCTCGACGATCTCGACAACGAAGAAGAGGGCGTACGCACCTGCTCCATCGCGTGGACGGACGATTTCTTTGAGGAATTTTCAAAGCGTTACGGCTACGACGTGAAAGAGATCCTTCCCGAGGTCTTTTACCGTTATAAGGATACGTCCATGGCGAAGTGCAAGATCGACTGGTTCGACCTTGCCTGTGAGCTGTTCAACGAGCGTTTCGCGAAGCCCATCAACGACTGGTGTGAAAAAAACGGCATGGTATTCACGGGGCACGTCCTGCACGAGGACGAGCTCATCAATCAGACGATCACCAACGGCTCTCTGATGCGCTTCTATGAAAATATGGGCGCTCCGGGTGTGGATACGCTCGGCTGCCGCAACTATCGCTACTGGATCGTGAAGCAGCTTTCCTCCGCCGCGCGGCAGACGGGAAAGCATACGCTTTTGTCTGAGCTTTACGGCTGCACCGGTTGGGATTTCGATTTCACCGGGCATAAATATATGGGCAACTGGCAGGCGTTCTTCGGCATCAATCTGCGGTGTCCGCATCTGTCGTGGTACACGATGGAGGGCGAAGCCAAGCGCGATTATCCCGCGAGCATCCTGCATCAGGCGCCGTGGTATAAGGATTATTACGATATCGAAACGTATTTCGCCCGCTTCGGCATCCTTTCCTCCGGCAAGGCGCTGTGCGATACGCTCGTTTTGAGCCCCATCGAAAGCGTGTGGGGCATGGCGTATCTCGGCTGGACGGGCTGGCTTTTCAGCCGCGACGATGATGTGGACGCGCTCGAAAGAAAGTATGAAGAGCTGTTTTACGCTCTCATGGGCTCGCAGATCGACTTCGATTACGGCGAAGAGGCCATGATGGCGCGCCTTGCGTCCGTTGAAACGCAGAACGGCGTGCCCGTATTGAAGGTCGGAGAAGCGGAATATAAGACCGTGATCGTGGGCGGCATGCTCACGATGCGGAAGTCCACGCTCGGGCTCCTGAAAAAATTCCGCGCTCTCGGCGGAAAAGTGATCTTCGCGGGCGAAGCGCCCTCATATCTCGGCGGCGAGGAAAGCGGAGAAGTAAAAACGTTCGCCGCGGCGTGCGTGCGAACGGCGTTCGATAAAGAAGAGATCGCGAATGCGGTGAGGGATAAGACGTTCCCCGCCGTGCGTGTGAACGGAAAAAATAACGATAAAATATACGTGCGCCGGTTTAAAAATTCCGACGGCGTATACGGAGTGTCCCTGCTCAACACCGACATGGAAAACGATGCGGAGAATATCATCGTCGATACCGCTATCGAAGGAAACTTCGTCGCGGAGGAATGGGAGCTGATGAGCGGCGAAAAGCTTTTCTGCCCCTCGGCGAAGGGCGAAAACGGAACGCTCTGCTTTTGCACCTCCCTCGAAGCGGGCGGCGCGAAAACGTTCGTCCTTTCGGAAAACGCGGAGAGCGGAGCGCAGAGAGTGAAAAAGACGGCCACCGTCTTCTGTGCCGATCTGTCCGGTACCGCTTGCCGTTATGAGCTCGCCGGAGAGAACGTGTGCGTGCTCGACCGCGTAACGTATCGCGTGGACGGCGGCGAATGGCGGGAGGAGACCGAAGTCCTGCGCGCCGACCGGTACGTAAGGGATGCGTTCGGCATCGAGCGCCGCGGCGGGCAGATGCTCCAGCCGTGGTATTCGCGGCTTTATAAGACCGACGTGCTCGGCAAGGTCGAAATGAAATATATTTTCTTTGCGGACGAGGTGCCCTCGGACGACGTATATCTTGCCGGAGAGCGTCCCGAAGTGATGCATTATGCAATAAACGGTATCCCGCTCACGCCCGACGGTGATTTCTGGGTGGACGTGTGCTTTAAGCGCATGAAGCTCCCCGCCGGCGCGATACGGAAGGGCAGAAATGAGATCACCGTTTCGGTGGATTTCACGCAGAACGTGAATTTCGAGATCCTTTATCTGCTCGGAGGCTTCGGCGTAAAAACCGACGGCTGTTATGCCCGTCTGACGTCGCTGCCCGAAACGCTCCCGTTCGGCAACGCCGCCGATAAAGGCTTGCCTTTCTACGGCGACGATATCACGTATATCCTTCCCGCCTCGGTTTTCGTCGAGGTAAAAGAAAAAGCCGCCGACGGCGGAAAGATCTTCCTGTGCCCGGACGGCGTAAAGGGCTCCCTTATCCGCTATGCAAGCGCCGTGCAGAGTGGCAAGGCGCATTTTAAGCCTTATAAGGCGGATATCACCGCCTCCGTGCTCGCCGGGGAGGACGTAAGGCTCACGCTCGTCGGCAATCGGAGAAATACCTTCGATACAGCTCCCAGCCGCATATATGGTCGTAATCCTTGGCAAACTTTGAGATGAGATATGCATCGTTAAAGGCATCGGACATAGGATCGTAAATGCTGTCGCCGACCTGCCGGATGATGCTTTCGATACTCTGCTTAAGCAGCTCTTCGCTGTCCAAATAATCGTGGATGTTGAGCAGTGAGTATGCTGCATT
>JAZLHN010000043.1:0-3211 GCA_045616815.1 Acutalibacteraceae bacterium | reverse complement strand
GAACGGTACCGCGAACCAAAGCATCGCTTTCATTCCCATATCGTGCAGCTCACCGATAAAACGCTTCATATCGGGGAAGGTCGCTTCGTTCGGCTCCCAGTCGCCCGCCGTGAGGTAGACTTCGTTTTTCGGCGTGTCGGGCGATACCTGCCAGCCGTCGTCGATGATCACGGTGTCCATGCCGTAACCGCGCGCAAGACGGCACTGGGCAAGCAGCCGTTTTTCGTCGATATCGCGGTGGAAACAGTACCAGGAGGAAAACGTCCTTCTCTTTGCCGCTTCCGGTACGGGAAAGGGGGTATAATATCTCTCCCAGAAATCCCGCACGTCCCGGAGAACTTTGTAATACGGCTTTTTGGCCGAAGAACAGAAAACGAGCGTTTCATAGCTCTTTATCTTCTCGGTCGCCTCGGTGAAAAGATCGATCCGCACCTGCAGTTCTCCGCTGGGTTCGTCCACGTCGAGATGCAGACGGACGTGTGAAAGCGCGTCCGAAAGCGCAAACGTGAAAACGTTGCTGCCCGCTTTGTCCAAAGCGGTAAAAACGGGCATGGAATTGTTCGCTTTGGAGTTGAACGCCTCTCCGCACCACGAGGGCTGCAGATAGCGGTCGAAATAGTGCTTCGGGGCGAAAACGGAATACGCGCCGTCGTTCGGTTCTTTCCATTTGACAGTCACGGGCGCGGGAACGGTCTCATCGGGGAACTCGAGCATAAGCCGGTAAACGAGCGCATCCGGGAGCTCTTCCGTTTTCAGAAAAGTGGCCTGCGGTATTTGTCCGCCGCCGGTTATTTCAAAATCATTCATATATCAGTAAAGTTTGATCCATTCGATGTCGGTGTCGTCACGCGCCGAGGTGATCCTTACGACCACTGTGTCGGTGTCGTCCATGACGCGCAGGATGCGGCGGCTGCCGATGGTGGTGGACGCCGCGCGCTGATACATCACGTTATCCTCGTTGCGGAAGAAGACCTTGAAGTTTTCCACACGCTGTCCTTCGGCGATGTTTTCGGCGATCTCGATATAGGAGACGAATACTCTTTCTTTCAGGTGCATAACGTATTCCGCCTGCGTGTCGCTGATCTTTCTCTTTTCGATCGGCACGCCGCCGGAGAGCTCTTTTGCAAAGGTCTTGTTTATCAGCTCTCCCAGTTCTTTGAGCCTCTGGATGTCGCGCTCATCGAAAAGACCTTCGCGCGTCGGGGGCACGTTGAGGTTGAAGGTCGTGTTGCCGCCCACGGTGCCGAGATAGGTGTCAAAAAGACGTTCAAGACTGTGCGGCTCCTGCTCCTTGTGCCAGAACCAGCCCGGACGGATGGACATATCGGTCTCGGCGGGGGAAAAGACGAGTCCTTTGGAATAAAGAATATTGTTCAGCGCGCCTAAATCCATATCGGTGTTGTATACGCCGTCCAGCGAACCGGCTAAGGGGCCTTCGCCGGTCTGTACGTTCTTGTTGTGGAAGCACAGCTCGGAGGGAACGACCGCCCACTGCGCGTGCGCCACCGTGCCGGATTCGTTGCCGCACCAGCGTATAACGCCCGCGTCGTTGAAATAGGTGGCGTTCGGCTGATATTTTTCGATGAGGGCGAGATAACGGTCGAAATCGTAGACCTGCTTTTTGCCGTTCGCGCCCTCACCGCACGCGCCGTCGAACCATACGTGGAAAATTTCTCCGTAGTTCGTGAGCAGCTCGGTGAGCTGATTGCAGTAATAGTCGTTATATTCGGGGGTGCCGTAATATTTTGAATTTCTGTCCCACGGGGAAAGATAGAAGCCGAATTTCAGTCCGTATTTGCGGCAGGCGTCGCTGCATTCCTTTACAACGTCGCCCTTGCCGTTTTTGTACGGGCTGTTTTTCATGCAGTGCTCGGTATATTTCGACTGCCACAGACAGAAGCCGTCGTGATGCTTCGCCGTGAGGATGATGCCCTTCGCGCCCACCGACAGCGCCGCTTTCGCCCACTGTTCACAGTCGAGCTTTTCGGGATTGAAGATCGCCGGGTCTTCGGTACCGTCGCCCCATTCGAGATCGGTGTAGGTGTTCGGGCTGAAATGCACGAAGAGATAAAACGGGTGTTCACGCAGCATACGAAGCTGTTTTTCGTCGGGTTTTACGTGCGCCGCCTGTTTGATAAAGCTTTCAAATTCCATATATTTCTCCCTTTCCCGCCGATCAGCAAACCGGCGCCAGCATATTTTTCAGGATCGTGAAGAGCTTCGCGAGCTTATTGATGAGCTTGTTGATAAGCGGAAGCTTTTCCTTTGCGGTTTTATACTCCATGGAGACGGCGGAGTCGTTGTAGGCGGTCTGTCCGCCCGCTCTGTTTATTCCGATCACGCTGTCTCTGAGCGTTCCGGCCTCCGCATAGTCCCACGATTCAAACCCTTTTTCAAGTACGGGGGAATTTTCCCCGATCGTGAAATCGAAGTTTTTTGCATCCGCAAACGCCGGATCGAGCACCTTGTTGTTTTTACCGAAATTCTTCCGCTCGGCGGTGGCGAGAGTCATGGCGTGGTCGAAATCGTCGTTCTCGATGAAGAAGATGTCGTCCGGATCGGCAAGGTTCCACAGATAATTATCGTGCACGTTCGTTTTGGAGATATCGCGCGCGTGGCTGACGACGGGCGCCTTGCCGTCGGTGAGGAGGATGTTGCCCGTGATGTCGGCGGTGAGATAGTCTTCATCGCGGGAGAAAACTCTCATCTGTGAGCCGGAGTTCAGAGCGAAAATGTTGTTCGTTATCGTGTTGTCCTTGCCGTAGTGCAGATGATAGCCGTCGTTGCCGCAGGCATAAACGAGGTTCTTTTCGACCAATATCTCCGAGGAACCTTCGTCGAGATAGATGCCCCAGCCGCCGTAGCCGCCCTCGCCGGGATCGGCGGCGACGTTATGGATCACGTTGCCGGAGAGCACCGTACCGGGCTGGATGCCGAGCGTGTAGATGCCGCCCATATCGGAGAGCCAGCCCTGCCCTATGTTATAGATAAGGTTATTCTTTATGCTTATATTTCTCGTGAGCTGATAGGTGTAGCCCCAGTTCCAGCCGTCGGAAATACCCGTGTAGTAGCCGTCGTGGATCTCGTTGTTTTCGATCGCCGCGCCGTCGCAGAAGGTGATTTGTATGCCGATGGCGCAGAAGAATTTCCGTCCGTATTTATAGATCTCATTGTTGCGGATCGTAATATTTTCCGTTGTTTCCTTTGTGCC
>JAZLHN010000042.1:0-7509 GCA_045616815.1 Acutalibacteraceae bacterium | reverse complement strand
GATGCTGCTGCCGGAAACGTTCACGAAAACGACGGGCTTGCCGAGTGCGGCGATCTTTTCGATGAGCTTGCGCTGCACGGGAGGAAGGAGCAGATCGGGACGGTCGCCGCTCATATCGCCGTTGTAGGCGTCGCCCTCTTCGCCCTCCAGCGTTGCGTCGAGTCCCATGCACATCACCACGACGTCGGCGTACTTTGCCGCCGCGATCGCCTCGTTGACGGGCTGCTCCTGCCAGCCGCCATCGGGATCGTTGAACAGATGACAACCCACGGCGTACACGACCTCGGCGTCGGTATTCTCCTGTATGCCGCCGAGAAGAGTGGAATAAACGGAGGGAGTGCCGTTGTAGTTGGCGAGCAGTACCTCTTTGCTGTCGGCGTTCGGGCCGATCACGGCGATCTTTCCGGCGTTTTTCAGCGGAAGGATACCGTCGTTTTTCAGCAGCACCATGCTTTCCTGTGCCATTTTGCGGCTGAGGGCGCGGTGCTCGGCACATTCCACGCGGTCGAAGCCGATCGAATCGTATTCGCAGTCGTCGGCGAACATGCCGAGCTTCATGCGCGTTTCAAAGAGCTTGCAGCAGGCTTCCGTGATGACTTCCTCGGTCACGAGTCCCTGCGCGTAGGCGTCCTTGAGCCACCGGTACGCCTTGCCGCAGTTTAAGTGGCAGCCGCTGTTGACGGCAAGCGCGGCGCTTTCGATATCGTTTTCGGTGATGTGATGTCCGTCGTGGATATCGCAGATCGCGCCGCAGTCCGAAACGACGTAGCCCTCGAAGCCCAGTTCATCGCAGAGGATATCCTTCAGAAGCGTTTTGCTGCCGCAGCAGGCTTCGCCGTTGACGCGGTTGTACGCGCCCATGACGGCGGCGGGCTTCGCGTTTTTTATACAATAGGCGAACGCCGAAAGATAGGTCTCGTACAGATCCTTTTTGCTTATCTCGGCGTTGAAGCCGTGGCGATCTTTTTCGGGGCCCGAATGTACGGCGAAATGCTTGATCGTAGCGTCCACCTTGCGGTATTTGCCGCTTCCCTGCAGACCGTTCACGAACGCCGAGCCCATTTTTCCGGTAAGGAACGGATCTTCGCCGTAGGTCTCGTGGCCTCTGCCCCAGCGCGGATCGCGGAAAATATTGATATTGGGTGACCAGAAGGTGAGCCCCTGATAGATCTCCGTATAGCCGAACTGACGGTACTGATTGTATTTTGCCCTCGCCTCTTCGCTGATGGCTTCGGCAATCGTGCCGAGCAGCTTATCGTCGAACGACGCCGCCATGGCGATCGCCTGCGGAAAAACGGTGGCTCTTCCCTGCCGTGCCACGCCGTGCAGACACTCGTTCCACCAGTTGTAGGCGGGCACGCCGAGCCGCTCGATGGCGGGCGCGTCGTAGCGGAGCTGTTCCATGCGCTCCTCCACGGTCATTTTTCTTACGAGCTCTTCGGCTCTTTTTTTATATTCATTCATTCCTTTTTTCCTCCGCATTTTTTATTACTATATCACAATCGCGTTCCGATTATCAATCCTATTATAAAAAAACGATCCCCCGCTCACGGGAACGGGGGAAACGATAAACGAAGGATATCAGGTAAGAGAAGGCGCGTTATTCTCCGGGGAAAGAACGCCGTCGTTTACCTCGGGGGCGGCGTTTTCGCGTGCGCCGCGCTGACGGGCGGCGACTCTGTAATCCGCGGCAAGGC
The DNA here is from genome assembly GCA_045616815.1 of Acutalibacteraceae bacterium. Lineage (GTDB taxonomy): Bacteria > Bacillota > Clostridia > Oscillospirales > Acutalibacteraceae > RUG806. The sequence goes on along the minus strand of JAZLHN010000042.1, from coordinate 5,812 downwards.
GGTCGGATGCGCCGTCGGTAAGAAATTCGTTCAGCTTATCGGAGGTGATATCGGCGGTGAGACGTTTGAAGGCCTTATCCTCGTACACCTTCGTGATGAGAGCGTTTATATCCTCGTGAGAGAGGTTCTCATTCGCGCGGTCGGATCTGACGAGGCTGTCACAGCAAACGACGGTAGCCATCAGCAATCTCGCTTTATTTTGGTCGATCCCGCTTCTGCCCACAAGGTCGGTGAGGCCGTCGCGCGCCTTCACGGCAAGGATCTGCGCCTTTCTGCCGGCGGTGGAACGTCTCATGCGGTCGATCTTTTCGCGTTCAGCCTGCGTTTTGCGGAGTCCCGCGTTGAAGGTCGCTTCTCTCTCGGCGGTCTTTTCATCGACGGGAGTATCCTTTTCGGCGAAATGCTCTCTGACGATCTCCTCGTTCCTCTTCATCTGCGTTTGGGCGACGGTTCGCACGAAAGCGTTGAACTTCGGATCGGCGGCGGCGAGGCCTTCGCGGTTGAAGCCCTCTTTCTCGCTGAACAGGATCTTATTGTAGGTGGTGATGCGGTTGCATATACCGATCCTGCGGGTGCGGATATCGTTGGCGGCTTCCCTGCTTTTTTTCGCGCTGTAGGTCTTTGCGTTGTCGTTGACGTCCTTCATCACGTCGCGAAGCTGCTGCAGCGACTTTTCGGGAACGTAGCCTCCGCCGATACCGGCAAGCACCTTATCCGCCTTTTCGAGCGCGGTAAGGAGCTTTTTATATTCGTCGGAATTATTGAAATTATAGAAATGGTCGGCGGAGCGGAGCTCTCTGTAGAATTTGGCATAGGTCTCGCGCACGGAAGCGCAGTCTTCGACCGTTCTCTCATCGTCCGCCGCAACGGAAACGACGTCTTCCTCTCGGTAAACAACGCCTGCCTTCGAGGGAGCATTCAGCATCTTGCCGTAGTTTTTCTCGTCCGAAACGATGTTGAAGGCGGCGGTCACGCCCTGCGAGAACACGGGATCGCGATCGGCGAACATCGGAGCGAGCATATCGGTGTTCAGTTTATGGAGGGGCATGGTGAACAGCATATCGTCTCCGAGCTTATTGACGTTGTTGACGGCGACGCTGCCGAGATCGGTGAGATATTCATACTGCCCTTTGAAGCGCGCCTTCGCCTCCTCGGAAAGACCAAGTCCGACGGTGCTCAGAGAATCCGCCACGTTTTTGATATCGAAGGCAAGCCTGCCGAGCTCGTATTTTCTGAGGGAGAGCTCGAAGCTCTCTTTTTCCGTTTTGCCCTTGAAATCGTCGGGAGAAAATTCGTTCACACGATTCATGATATCCAGGAAGGTCTTTCTGCGGAAGGCCTCTCCGTCGGCGGAAGCGTCGATGAGCTTCGCATAGAGCTCGCGGTTATATTCCTCCGCGCCCTCCTCTTCGGGGCGCTTGCCGAGGAACTGAACGATGCGTTTGAAAACGGGATCGAACTCGGCGTTCGCAATATAGGAAGCGCGGTTCATCCGGCTGACGGTGCCGTCGATGACTTTCTTTGCCTCGTCGTGCATGGCGATGCGCTCGGGCGTGATCATGGCTTCTACTTCCTCGTCCGTCATCGTGAAATCGGGATGGAAGGAACGGATCTTTTCGATATTCTGCAAGATCTTCGCGCGGTAATAATCGTGCGGATTTTCACGGCGCAATGCCGCGTCGTTTTTCACCGCCGCTAAAGCGCGGTCGGAGATATCCTTCATCACCTTTTTGTCGCCGACGGCGATGCACTCGTATTCATCCTCCGTGAGCCCGGCGGCAACGCCGACGAAGCCGAAGCCGGACAAACAGGCGGAACCCTCCGCCTCGAAGCGGAGCGTGCCGAAACGCTTATGGAATTCTTCTCCGGACGGCGCCTTTCCGGCGGCGAGAAGATCGGTGTATTCCTTCTGCATACGGTAAACGGCGACCACCTCGGACAGCTTTTTGCCGTTGGTATCAAGGTAATTCTCATAACCGCCGCGGGTCTGCTCGGACAAATGCTTGTGAAGCGCTGCGAAATAGCCGTCGGGCGTATCGGAAAGGGGCGTATAGGGGGGCACGTAATTTTCTTTTTCCTCGGCGGAAAGCGCATTGAAGCGTTCCTTTTCCGCCGCGGCGGCACTCAGGCTGTTCCTGTACAGCTCCGCTTTGGGCAGATTGATCTTCTGTGCCTTCTCCCAGCGTTCGGCAGGGGTGAGGGAGGGGTCGACGAAGACCTGCATGGTCTCGTCGACGTTTTTATTGAACAGATTCTCGTGGTCCATGGGCAGCGTATCGAAGCCGGGGACCTCGATATCCTCTTCCGTCACCACGGAATACGGCACCTTTTCGGCGTAAACGTGCGCATAAAGAGGATTGACGAGCTCCTTGAATTTGTAGCCGATGGGCTGCCATAAGGCGTTGGCGGAAAGCGCTTTTTCGCAGTATTTCGCGAAACGCGGCTCCGTGAGATCGAGGCCTGCCTCTCTTGCCGCCCTCTGAACGTTCTGTGCGTCCACCATATTCGCCATACGGAATATTTTTTCGTAGTTTTCGGCGATCGCTCTGTCGTCCGTCAGGTCAACGGAAGTGAAATCCATCTCGCCGATGGCTTCGATGCGGCGGGCGATCTCCTCTTTTTTCTGTTCCGGCGTACCGCTCGTCATGACGCGGTGGAAACGCTCGTTTTCCATATTGGCTTCGGGGGTGTTTTCAAAGGAAAGGAAGGTGCGGAGCGTGCGGGCGTTTTCGAAGGGATATTTTGCCTTCGTCATCTCCATACGCAGCTCGACCTCCCACTTTTTGCGGCAGAAGATCTCCTGTGTCTGCTGACGATAAGCTCTTTGAGAAGACGGAACGACGTAACCGCCGTCACGTTCCCTGAGTGCGGACACGATCTCTTTCCTGTCGGCGGAGGGAAGCTCAAACACGGGGAAATCATCCCTTTGGGCGTTTATGATCTCCTCCGTCCTTTCGGGGGTAAGACTGCCGAAATCCGGGGTATTCTCCGCCAACGCGGAAATAAGGTCGGAATACTCGGACTGGATCTTTACGATTTCTTTCACGTTTATTTTTTTCATACCGATGCCTCTGTCTTTCATCTTTTTTCAAACTGATATTATCATATCCATGTTAACAGATGTGTGACATAAAAAGCAAGAATAATGAAAAAATATTTCGCACTTGACAAGCATTTCCGGGTGCGGCATAATTCAATTATATTCAACAGGACAGGACACGAAACGATGGAATACGTACAGACAACGAACACGACCCAATGGCAATTCAATAGCGTACCGGCGTTTGCGGGGGGAGAGCTTCATCCCCTGTTCGCAAGCTGCGGCAAAGGACTTTTTCCTACGGAAGAAGAGAGCTTCATGCATATTTTCACCACCGCGGAAAGCGAAGCGATCACGGAATACGTCGGTCTGTTGCAGTCGGCAGGCTTTGAAAACGTTTATAAAAACGATATAGACGGAAATCTGTTTTATCAGTTCAGAACACCGGAAGGTCTGTTTTATATCTCCTATATGCGGGGAACGAAGACCGCGCGGTTCATCCTTGACCGCTGCGAAACGGAAAACGCGGCTCTCTTCGGCTATGCCAACTATGAGGAAAAACGGGAGGATACCGTGCTCGCGCAGTATTCCCTTCACTACGACGCGATGATCAAAGGCACGACCTGCGACTGCGGCATGAACTACGTTTACCGGCTGCGCGACAACAGTCTCATTATCATCGACGGCGGCGAAATGGAGCAATCGACCGACCTCGCCGTAAAGGACTATATGACATTCCTGCACGAGCTGACGGGGACGGCCGACGGCGAAAAAATGACCGTCGCCTTATGGATATGCACCCACCCGCACAACGACCACTGCGACTTCTTCTCGAAGCTGCTCCGTTTCCATGCGGACGAACTGACGGTGGAGCGCGTATCGTTCGACTTCCCGACGCCCGAAAACGTGCGGCATTCCATCTCGGTGGCGCAATGCATCGAACGGCTCACCGAAAAATTCCCGGACGTTGCTTATCTGAAAGCGCACGCGGGCAGCCGCTTCTCCATAGCGAACGCGCAATTTGAGGTACTGTCCTCCGCGGAGGACGCCGTGGGCACGGACGACGAGGAGCTTTTCCCCGGCACGAACGAAACCTCTCTCATCTTCAAAGTGACCGCGGACGGAGTAACGACCCTTTTCCTCGCCGACTGCGCGTGGCTGAACGGCAACGTGCTCATCAAAAATTATTCCGATGAAACGCTCTCCTGCGATATCCTGCAGGCGGGGCATCACGGCATCAACAACACGGACGAGCTGTACGCGAAGATCGGCGCCGGTACCGTTTTTCTCCCGCAGTGCCGCATGAACATGGACACCCGTTTCGGAGAGGTATACGAAACGCTCACCCGCGAATACGGGGAAGATAATATCCTTTTCGCAAACGACCGCACGGATATATTCACCTGTAAAGACGGAAAGATCGAAAAAACCGAACGGGCACACGTCGGCGAGGCGTGGGACGGCTCGGAATGGTAAAAAACGCAAAGGAGATAGAAACATGGGAAACGTAGTAGCGCTCGGCGGCGGCTTCGATATCGAATCGGCTCACCGCTGGAAGCTTGCCAGATATCTGGATTCGCTTACGCATAAGGAGCATCCGAATTTTCTGCTCATTCCCTCCGGCTTCGGCGGTTTCGGCGGAGCGGAGCTCGAACGTCATTTCGCACTCGGCTGCGACGTAGACGTACTGGAAATCTACAGGGATTCGCAGGCGGAAGCGGCAAGAAAGATCCGTTGGGCGGATATCATCTACATGCCCGGCGGCAACTCCACCATCCCGATCGCGATGTTCAGAAAATACGAATGTGACAAATACCTGCGCGAGGCGTGGGAAGAAACAGAAACCGTTTTAAGCGGCAAATGCGCCGGCGCGATGTTCTGGTTCGAGGAAAGCTACGACAACGACGGCGTGGACGACGGCTTTGAATTCATTCATCCGCTCGGCTTCATCCCCTACTGCATGTGCCCGCACTTCGACTCTCCCGAATGGAAGCCGTTTGAAGATATCGCCCACACCCGCACACTTTCGAGCATCGCCATCGACAACGGCGCGGCGATCTGCTTCTTAGGCGACAAGCGCGAGATCTTCAACGTATCCGGCAAAGAAAAGGTGTATCTTTTCGACGCGAAGCAGAATTACAAAAAGATCGACCTCACCGAGGACGCGGAAGCCCTCGCGGCACTGTAAAGGAGAAAACGTATGGCTGACATTCTCGAAGCGGTCATGATCGTATGCTTCGGTCTTTCATGGCCCATCAATATCGCAAAGCTGCTCAAAGCCCGTACCGCAAAGGGCACGAGCGTGTTCTTCTATTATTTCATCGACGTGGGGTATCTCGTCGGCATCGCCGCAAAGTGTATAAAGCTCTCGCAGGGCATCGCAACGCCGTGGTACGTATGGTTTTTCTACGTGCTGAATTTCTGCATGGTCACCGCGGGGATCATCATTTATTACAGGAATAAAAGGCTCGATAATAATTGATGAATTCGGAAGAAAATCCAAATCGGAAATCAGAGATCAGAAATCGGAAATATGTAATTTTTACAACGAGGCACACAGTTTTTCTGTGTGTTTTTTGTTTTGCACAAATACGATAAATTGCAGGTCAGCGCGGGGGCTGTCGCGGGAGAGCGTAGGGTTCGCCGCCCTCGGCGAACCGCATGGGAGCGTGCGGAGCACCACAAAACATCAGTTGCATTTACAGCGAAAAAAGGCTGTAAACCGTGTAATTACAACGAATATGAGCAATAACAAAATCGTTTTTTCATTGC
>JAZLHN010000041.1:0-7173 GCA_045616815.1 Acutalibacteraceae bacterium | reverse complement strand
TGGCCTCCGACTTATCGTGAGCATACCGCCGGTCACGTTGAACGCCGGATCGCAGGTAACGTAAAGATTATGTCCGTTCAGATCGAGCGTGGTGTTTCTCGAAATATTTTTGGTGGACGTGATCTTGTAATCCTTATCCATGGTGAAACTGCCGCCGTTGGAAAGCGGAAGCTCCGTAAGCGAGGAAACGTCGGTCGCGCCGAGGAGCGAAACGGCGTAGAGCGAAAAATGGTCGGTCTCGATATTTACGTTCTGTTCGTCGTCCAGCTGTGCCGCCATGGTCTCTAATTCTTCGCTCACGGTGTCGATATGATAGACCTCCACCGAGGACGTATCCTGCCCCGCGATGCCGGAAATGGAAACGGTGAGCGGGCCTAAAGGCTCGACCTCTTCGCCGTCGTGGATGAGCTTTATATCAAAATAGAGCTTTTGTATGGCGTCAAGACCGTTTTCCGCCAATTCCTCGGAGGTAAGGCGGTCGGCGGTGTCGTTTTCCACGAGCTGCGCCCGGATCGAAAGCTCGTCTGCCGGGAACGGAAGATGAGCGGGCAGCGCCTCCACGGTAACGACGATGCCGCCGTCCGTTTCGGTCGAAAGGGTAACGGGCTTGTTCAATTCCGCCTCCGCCGAACCGGGAAGCACGCAGAAGCACAATATCTCATCGGGTGAATAAGTATTTTCGTCACAGACGAGACCTTCGCAGTCGCCCTCGGCACACCGCACCGCAAGGCCGTCCGTTTTTTTCACTTCGAGCACGAAGCCCATTTTCGCGGGAACGGCTTCGTCCGGAGAGCCTTTTATGAATACGATATCGCCGGGGATCGGCTGATATGCATCGGCTTCGCGGCGCAGACCCGCGTCGGTCGCCGTGGCGAGCCATGCGGCGGCATCCGTATAAACGGGGAACACGTCCTTGCTTATGCCCGCGTAATGGAGGCAGTAGGAGCAGAAAAGCGCGTTCCAGTCGGCGTAAGGATCGCCGTACCAATCGCCGTAGCGGGTATAGCCCTTATACTCTCCGTTTTCATCCGTGATGAAATTCCGGTCGCTTTCCTTATAGCCGAGCTGCGTCTGCACGACGGCCGTGACGTCCCTGTTCACGTTTCCGGTAAGCTCCAAAGAACGGAACGCCTTTTCGGCCTCTTCGGGCGTTTCGGCGTCGGCGGTCATATCTCTCCGGCACTCCGGCGTATGCGTATGCTCCGTGAGCGTGCAGGTGAGCGTACCGTTTTTATAGCAATCGTCCCCGTGCGTGTGCTCGTACGAGAAGCCGCAGGTGAATTCTTTCTCTTTGACCGTTTCGCTGCGTTCGGGAAGACAGGCGTCATTGTGTACGTGCTCGGGAAGCCCGCAGATCAGCACCTTTTCGGTCGTGCGAACAGCGCAGTCCGTATGCTGATGGCGAAGGATCTCGATATGCCCGCAGACAAGTTCGCCGTCGGCATAGCAGCTCTCCGTGTGCTGATGGAGTACCGCCGCGGTGACTTCGTTTTTCCCGCAGATAAGCTCGCCGGAGGCATCGCGGCAATCGTCCGTATGCTTATGATAAACGGGCTCTTCGCAGCCGCAGACCGTTTTTGTTTCGGAAACGGCACATTCGTCGGAATGGGAATGTTCCTCTTTCTCACAGACAAGCGTTTTTACGGTCTCATAACATTCGTCGGTATGCTCGTGGCCTTCGTCGGCCGAGCCGCAGACGAGATTTTTCTCCTCGGTGAAGCATTCGTCCGAATGCGTGTGTTCTTCCTTTCCGCAGACGTACTCCGTTACACTGCGTACACACGTTTCGTCGTGCGTATGCTCCGCGACCTCGGGCAGCGTACAGCAAAGCTCCCCGTCCGCGTTATAACAGTTTTCGTCGTGCGTATGGACGGCATACCCCGCGAAGCCGCACCGACACTGTCCCTGCGCGTCGAAGCAGGTGGCGTTGTGTACGTGGATACCGTCGCACGAAAAAGAAAGGAGCTCTTTTTCGGCATAGCACTCTTCCCCGTGCGTATGCTCTTCAAAGCCGCAGATCGCGATATCCTCGTTCACCATCGTGATGGCGGGCAGGATCAGAGAATACACCGTACAAAAGACAACGATCAGCGACAGCGTGAAAACGACGCGTTTTCCCACCGATCTTCTGCGTGTTTCTTTTTTGTAGTAGCGGAGCAGCTCCTCGGGATTTATTTCTTTCATAAAAACTCCTTTTGTGGTTTTAGGGATATACTTTTACTTGATATTATATCTTCTTCTTTTTCTATGACGATTGTAATGCACAAAAATGAATAATATTTAAATTTCTGTTAAAAATACATCATTTCAAGAAGAATAATAGAAAAAACAACGGAGCCCCCGATGCATGAGGTCTCCGTTGTTTTATTCCGCGGTCACAAACCGTTAAATTGAAGAGCGATAAATTTTTGTTTGAAGAGTAAAAACGAGGCGTTATTCCCCGCAGTGCGGGGGAATGTCACGAAGTGACAAGAGGGACGGCGCCGTCAGCGCGACCTTGTGTCGGTGGAGAGGTTCATTGCTCGGTTTTCCGTTTTATCGTTGTCACGGAGGCAATTACGGAACCTCACCGCCACGCTCACGCATGGCCCTCCTTTTCTTGGCAGAAACGGCAGACCCTTTTGTCTGCTTCGCAGACATTTCCCCTAACAGGGGAATCTCCTAAAAGGGGAGGCGTTGAGTATGTGTATGCCGCGTTTGGCTTGTGCTTCAAACTGCCATTTCCCGTTCTGCGTATTATGCGCCGAGCAGACTCTGATCGAATGCGAACAGCGCCTCGTTTATCTCGAAAATATCGTAATTCCCCTTGGTGATGAAATACTCGATGATGATGTCGAACTTATTGCTGTGCGAAAGTGCGAAGCCCGCTTTCATGAGCATATCCTTCGTTTCGGCAAGGGGCAGCTCGAGCGCGATGGCGAACGCGATCGCGGTGGTCTTGCTCGGCTTATAATGGACGTCGCTCCTTATTTTCGAGAAAAGCTTGCGGTCGATATTCGCTTTCTTATAGCATTCGGCGTCCGTCATGCCCTTTTCGTCGATCTTTCTCAGAAGCATTTCGGAAAAGCTCTCGTCGATCTGCCCGAGCGCATCGTCGAGCGACTGCGCGGCGAACACTGAGGGAGCAGCGGCGCCGACGAGCTCCGGCTGCGCCTCATCCATGCAAAGGGAAGGCATCACTTCGGAAAGCATCGCGCTTTTTCCGCCGGGGCGGCGGAAATATTCGTTTCTGAGCTCCGCGTCGGCGTAATGATCGTCGATGAATTCCGCGATATCGTCAAAAAGCTTCCCGCTGATCTGATAGGACTTTTTATCGAAGACGACGATATATACGAGCATATCGTTTGACAGCAGGAACGCGGTGATCTCCTCCACGGCGATCCGCAGCGCCTCGTCTTTCGGATACCCGTAGGCTCCCGAAGATATCAGCGGGAACGCAACGCTTTCACATTGCTTCTCGGCGGCAAGCCGCAGTGAATTCCGGTAGCAGGAGCGAAGCTTTTCCTCTTCGCCGTTTTTGCCGCCCTCCCATACGGGGCCCACGGTATGGATCACGTAGCGGCAGAGCAGACGGTAGCCCCCGGTGAGCTTCGCTTCGCCGGTCCTGCAGCCGCCGAGCGTACGGCATTCGGCGAGAAGCTCTTTCCCCGCGGCGCGATGGATCGCCCCGTCCACGCCTCCGCCGCCGAGCAGGGTCTCGTTGGCGGCGTTCACGACGGCGTCACACGGCAATTTCGTTATATCCTCACGGATGATCTGAAGCGGCATACTATCACGTCCTTATATGGAAAAGGTTGAGTCCCAAAAACGGAACTCAGCCTTTTTTTCGGTTTATATCAGCAAACGGGATTTAAGAAATCCCAGAAGCTCGGTTCGGCGGGCTCAACAGGGGCGGGCGCCTCCTCGCCGGTCAGCTCATATATTCTCACGTAATCCACGACGAACTCGGTGGTATAGTCCTTATCGAACTTTATATCCTCACCGGGGATCTCTAAGGAAACGATCAGCTGCTCGGGCACCTGCGAAACGCCGTTGCCGAACGAGCTGCGGGCGGATTCCACACCGTTGATATAGAAAATGTATTCATCCTCGGTCCATTTGAGGCCGTAGGTGTTGTACTCGTTGTAGATGTCGTTTCCGACCTTGAACTCACCGAGGCAGCGGGAATCGATGTTTTCGATATCGTCGTCCCAGCCGTTGCAGTGGATGGTGGAGGTCACGGCGTTGCGGTTGGCGGTCCCCACGTTTTTCCACGACATCGCTTCAAAGATATCGACCTCCGCGCTGTTTACGCCGCCCTGTGAAAGATAATGGTCGTAGGGAGTGTCGCCCTGGATCCAGAACGCGCTCCAGAACTGCTCGCCGGGATTGCACTTGCAGCGGATCTCATAATACCCCTGCGCGCGTTTTTCATTGAGCGCGATCGCGCCTACGTACCAGCCGGCACCGTAAGTACCCTCGGTCTCGTCGCGGTATTCGCCGGTGATCACGAGATTGCCGTCTTTCACGGCGACCTGACTCGCGGCGTTGTAGCCCGAACGGCGCGCGCCGTTGCCGCGGGTGAACCAGGCGTCGGTATCGAGAGCGTCGCCCTCGAATTCATCTTCAAATACGAGCTCGTAGCCGGTAAGGTCAAGCTCGCCGCCGCGCGGAGTCACGGGCGTATCGAAAAGCACGCAGCCGATGCACTCGGCGAAAGCGAGGAATGCGGCGATGACGCCCTTGAAGGAAAAGCCGCCCGTGAACAGCTTTTTGAACATATCGATCACAACGTAGATGGAATTCTCCTGCCGGAAGGCAAGATGGAACAACTCCGCGAATTTTTCTATCATAAAAAAATCTCCTTTTTTTGGGCTATATATTTTATACCATACCTCGGAGAAAATTTCAAGACTGTAAAATCGAACGAAAATATGCTATAATGTATAACGAAACGAACAAAAGGGGGGGAAACGGCTACGGAAATATCCGAACTTGCTTATTCCGACACCGTGCGCGGTTTTATCGACGCACAGCTCGGAGCAATGCGGAGCACCGACGCGGAGCTGCGGAAAAAACTCCGGGAGGATGGCCGGAATTATTATCTCGACCATCCGCTCGGCGGCCTGCTCGATCCCACGGCGCTGAACGAGCATCTGAACGCGGGGGAAACGCTTCTCAAAAACTCGGAAGATCTGCGGAAAGAGATCGCCGTTTACGAACGGCTGCTGCTCGAGCCGTATTTCGGCAGGGTATCTTTTGAAGAGGACGGGAGCGAACCGGAAAACGTATACGTGGGGCTGCGCTCGCTGACCGACGTGCCGGGTATGCGTTTTTACGTCTACGACTGGAGAACACCCGTCAGCTCGCTGTTTTACACCGGAGAAACGGGCAGAGCCTCGTATACCTCTCCGGGAGGTAAGGTCGAAGGGACGATCCGGGGCATCCGGCAATACAGATTTGAAGGCGGGCGGCTCACGGCGCACTGGGATGCAGAGCTGCGCATCGACGACAGCGTTCTGCACGAGGTACTTTCCTCTTCCTCCGGAGAAAAGCTCAAAACCATCGTAAACACCATCCAGCGGGAACAGAACGTCGCCATCCGCTACGATCCCGCAAAAAGTCTCGTCGTGACCGGCCCCGCGGGCTGCGGAAAAACGTCGGTGGGTATGCACCGGCTCGCATGGCTCCTGTATGAGATGCGCACCTCTCTCCTGTCGCCCGACATCCTCATGTTCACCGCGAACGAGGCGTTCCGCAGCTACGTCTCGGGCGTTCTCCCCGAGCTCGGCGAAAACGAAATAAGCTTCTGCTCGTTCGGGGAGCTGTTCGGCCGCTTCATCGGCATGAAAACGGAACCGCAGCTGAAACAGACGGAGGCGGCGCTGCATAAAGACGCTTTCCGGCTGAAAAACGCCGCCGCAGTGTACGGCATAGACTTTTCAGACTATATCGAAACGGGCGTCCGGGGCTTATCCCCGCATTTCCGAACGCTTACCTGCCGGGAGCAGACGGTGCTCTCCGCGGACGCGCTGAAGAAAAAATACGCCGGGCTTTCTCCCGCGCTCACCCCCACGCAGAAATTGGAACTACTCTCGCAATGGGCGGCGGAGGAGATCAAAAACTGGTTCCGCGTCCATGAGGACTTCGTGCGGGAAATGGCGGAAGAAAAGCTCCCGTCTTACGCCTCGGCAAAGCCCGTTATCAAGGGCTTCCGGGATAAATTCCTCGCCAACGCGCGAAAAATGATACTTTCCGCCGTGCTGACCGATCCGGTCGTTCTGTACCGCCGTTTTTTCACCGATCATTACGGGGACGGAGAATTATCGGAAGCGCTCGGAAAGCGCCTCGAAAAACGGGAGCTTTTCTTTGAGGACGCGGCCGCCGTGCTGTATATCGGCGCGCTCACCGGAGTCTGCCGCACGGACGGAAAAACGCTCCATATCCTTCTCGACGAGGCACAGGATGTGAGCCTCGTTCTGCACAAGGCGCTCCGCAAACTCTACCCGAAAGCGGTCTTCACCGTATTGGCGGACGTGAATCAGGCGATCGTACCGGTGCTCAACACAGTCGATATCGACGAGATCGCCGACGTCTATGCGGCGAACGTGCTGAAGCTCGGCAAAAGCTTCCGTTCAACAAAACAGATCGGTGAATTTTCAAAGCGCTATCTCGACGGCGAGGACTACGAGATATTCGACCGCGACGGCAAAGAACCGGCATTCTTCCGTACGAACGACCATGCGGAAACGACCGCAGAGATCATACGTTCCCTTTCCGACGACGTGCATTCCGTCTGCGTCATTCTCCCTACGGTAAGACAGGCTTCCGCTTTTTACCGGGAACTGCGCCGCACCGTGCCGGACTGCGAAGCCGTAACGGACGTAACCTCCGGGATATCTTCACGCGTGGTCGTTCTGCCGGTCGCGCTGACGAAAGGTCTGGAATTCGACGCAGTGATCCTCCCGCATTTCGATCAGGTCGAAAAAGACCGGCGGCTCGCCTATATGATGACCACGCGCGCCCTGCACGAGCTGTATCTGCTGACGGACGGATAAATGGCAGTTTAGCGGGCGAAGCCCGCAGTTTTCAGTTTTTAGTTTACAGTTTTCAGTCATGGAATGATTATACTGAAACAGGAAAAACTGTTTATCCGGGTGTAAAATCATCGTATTAAAACGAAATATCAGTATT
>JAZLHN010000040.1:0-8676 GCA_045616815.1 Acutalibacteraceae bacterium | reverse complement strand
GTCATCGGCATCCGCTCGTTTTCCTCCGATCCGAAGATCGCCGCGGCGATGGGAGAAGCCTACATTTTGGGGATGCATGAAGAAAACGTCGCCACCGCCGCCAAGCACTTCCCCGGCCACGGTGACACCGCCACCGACAGCCATACGGGGCTTCCGCTCATCAACAAGACCTACGAGCAGCTCAAAAAGACCGAGCTTATCCCCTTTGCCGCGGGTATCGACGCGGGCACGGATATGATCATGACCGCGCACATCGTTTTCCCGCAGATCGAAAAAGGGACGTACACCTCCAAATCGACCGGAAAGCAGATCAACCTGCCCGCCACGCTCTCGAAAACGATCGTCACCGACATCCTGCGCGGCGACATGGGCTTTGACGGTGTCGTCACCACCGACGCGATGAACATGAGCGCCATCGCGGATCATTTTTCCTCCGAGGACGCCGCGGTATTGGCGATCAACGCGGGCGTGGATATGCTGCTGATGCCCGTTTACGTCACGAAGGAAGCGGATATCTCCGCTTTCGGCAGCTACATCTCCATGATCGCCAAAGCGGTGAAAAACGGAAAGATCAGCGAAGAGCGGATCGACGAGGCCGCGCGCCGCATCATCGCGCTCAAGCTGAAACGCCATATCCTTATTCCCGACGAGCTGACCGCCGACGAGCGCGTTTCGCTCGCAAAAAAGACCGTCGGCTCGCTTTCCCACCATGAAGAAGAGCTCGCCGCCGCCGAAAAAGCGATCACGGTGCTCAAAAACGACGGCGCGCTTCCGCTGAAAGCCTCCGGCGGCAAAACGCCTCTGTTCCTCTATCCGTACACGGGCGAGGAAGCTTCGATCCAGTATGCCGTCGATCATCTGAAAAAACTCTCGCTCATACCCTCGGGCGTGAATCCGAAAATATCCTGCTACCGCTATACCTCCGCTTCCGATTTCACCGCGGCGATCAGCGCCGCCTCGTCGGTCGTCGTCTTCACCGAAAGCTACTCGGCAAGTTATTTCAATCCGAATTCCTCGAGCGGCTGGCAGGCGGTATTCATCGACGCCATGATCGCCAAGGCGCATTTCCTCGGCAAAAAGGTGACGGTGGTAAGCCTCCATCTGCCCTACGACGCGGCGAAATACACCGCCGCCGACGCCCTCGTGCTCGCCTACGGCGCAAAGGATATGAAGACGGTGCCCGAAAAATTCGACGGCGAAACGAAGACCTTCGGCATCAACATTCCCGCCGCCGTGTGCGTGATGTTCGGCGAAACGAAACCGCAGGGCAAATGCCCCGTGGACATCCCGAAGCTGAACGCCTCCTGCGGCTATTCCTCCACCACGCTCTACCCCGTGGGATACGGACTGACCTTCTGAAAGGATGGATATGATGGACGGTAAATTATCCGTTTTTTACGCGAACGTGCTCGACGCCGTGAAGGAAAGCGGCAAAACCGAGGAAGAGGTCTTGTCTCTCATAAAAAACGCCGGGATCGAAGCGCTCGATCTCGACTTTAACGTGCTGAAAAACGGGCTTCCCGAAGCGATCGGACGCGCCGGGATGAAGGTAAACAGCATCTACGCGTTTTTCGATTTCTCTAAAGAGGAAAGCTTTTCCGAAGCGGAAAAAGTGCTCGACACGGCGGAACATTTCCGCGCCGTCGCCATGTTCGTGCCGGAGCTTCTCAGGGAAGAGGACGCCGCAAAGCTCAAAGCGGCAAAGCTCAAAGCGGCAAAGGACAAAAAAGCGATCTTTCAAGCGCTGGACGAAGATCCCACCGCCGTGAAAACCGCCGAAGCGCTCGAAACGCTTGCTGTCGCGGGAGAAAAAAGAGGGATCCCCGTGTGCGTGGAGAATTTCGATTCCCGCCGCTCCCTCACCGAACGAAAAGACGAGCTTTCGTGGCTCTTCTCAAAAGCGCCGCATCTGAGATTCAATCCCGATACGGGCAACGCCGTGACCTGCGGCGAGAATATCCTCGACCTTTATAAAGAATTCGGCGAAAAGACCGTGAACGTCCACTGCAAGGATCGTTGTCCGGACGGAAGCGGCTTCCCCACCGCCGTGGTCGGCGAGGGAAAAATGCCCATCGCGGAAATAAAAAAAGACCTGCTGAAAAACGGCTATGCGGGACGCTTCTCCATCGAGGTCTTCGGCGTTCCCGACGCGCTGAACGCGATCCTGAAATCCGCAAATAATCTGCAGCGATAAATTTTTGTTTGAAGCACCGGCCAAACGCGGCATACACATACGAAACGCCTCCCCTTTTAGGAGATTCCCCTGTTAGGGGAAATGTCTGCGAAGCAGACAAAAGGGTCTGCCGTTTCTGCCAAGAAAAGGAGGGCCGCGCGTAAGCGTGGCGGAGAGGTTCCGAGAATGCCGCCGTGACAACGATGAAACGGAAAACTTGCAATGAACCTCTCCACCAACATGTCGGTTGGTTCCCCTCCCCTAAGAGGGGAGGCGTTATGATTCAACTGCTTCGTTTTGTTCGCTAACCTGTCATTTTCCGCTCAGAAAACACAGAAAACAGAAAAGAGATACAAACATGTACAAGGAAACTTTAGAAAAAATATCCTTTGACGATATCCCGCTTTCCGCCTCCGTTTTTCCCACCGCGGAAAAGCGTGAGTTCTGGGAGGCAGTGCCCGAGGACGTGAAAAACAAGCTCACCGAGGGAGCTCAGGAGCTTTTGGGGCAGCCGTGGCCGCAGGTGACATGCGCGCAGACGCTCGCCTTCGACCGCACGGGCGACCGCTCGTCGATGGAAGACCCGCATTTTGAGAAACGGAAAAGGCTCGCGAAGCTCGTCGCTGCCGAATGCTTCGAGCATAAAGGACGCTATCTCGACGAGATCATGAACGGTCTCGCGTTCATTGCAGGTGAGCCGTTCTGGGGCGTTTCGGCGCATTATCCGAAGCCGGAAACGTGCGATCTTCGGGAGGGCGAGCGGCAGAATTATATCGACCTCTTCGCCGCCGAGACCGCATCGCTGATCGCCCGCACGCTGCATCTTCTGCGCGCCGATCTTATGCGCGAATGTGCGGAGCTCGTTTACTATCTCGAAGCGGAGCTCGAAAGAAGAATAAAATCGGTGTTCCTTACGCACGACGAATTCTGGTGGATGGGCTATCACAGAGAAAAGCGGGCAAAACTCAACAACTGGACGCCGTGGATCACCTCGCAGCTCCTCACCGTTTTCCTGCTCACCGAAACGGAGGAAAAGAGAAAGCACGACGGCATTTTCAAGTGCATGGAGATCCAGGATGAATATATGCGCGACGTGCCCTTCGACGGCGGCATCGACGAAGGCCCCACCTACTGGGGCGTGGCGGGCGGCAAGATGCTCGAAAGCGTGAATCTGCTTTATGCCGCGAGTCTCGGCAGGCTCGATCTCACGCGGGACGAACAGCTCGTGAACATCACCGATTTCGTCCGCAAGGCGTACGTCGGAAACGGATGGTGCGTCAATTTCAACGACGCCTCTCCCCTGGCGGGCGCGGACGCGAATATGCTTTACGCGTTTGCAAAAACGAATAAAGCGGATAAGCTTCTGGCGTTTTCCTACGAAACGGCAAAGCTCGGCGGCGTATGCTCCGGCGCGCGCAATCTCAGCATTTTCTTCAACGGACTCGGGAACGCTTCCGAGCTCAAAAACGGCACGCCTCCCTGCGCGTGGGCGGAAAAAGACGCGTTTCTGCCCGGCATCCAGATGGTCGCCGCCCGCGAAAACGAGAGCGAACGGGGATTTTTCCTTGCCGCCAAGGGAAACCACAACGGCGAGAGCCATAATCACAACGACGTGGGTACCTATGTTTTGTATAAGGATGCCGTTCCGCTCATCGTCGATCTCGGGCAGGGCACTTACGTGAAGCAGACATTCAGCGAGCATCGGTACGAGATCGCCAACTGCCGCAGCCTGTGGCACAATCTTCCCGTCGTGAACGGCGCGGAGCAGGTGTGCGGCGGCGAGAGAAAAGCGGAAAATTTTACCTACGAGGCAAAAGAAGACGCCGTGAGTGTAAGCATGGACGTTACAAGCGCCTATGAAGAAAAGAGCGGAGCGAAAAAAATAAACCGCCGTATCCTTTTTGAGCGCGGAGGAAAAGCCGCGCTGACGGTGACCGATACGTTTTCGTTCGCCGGAGAAACCAACACGGTCGAGGAAACGCTCATCCTGCTCGGAAACGTGGTCTGCGGTCAGGACGGTGTGACGGTCGAAAACGACGGCGTAAAAATAAAAATCACTCCCGCCTCCCCCTGCGCCGTCGGCGCGCCGGAGGAATATACCGAGGATAAACAGATCACCGACCGCTGGGGCAGACGCATCTTCCGCGTGAAGCTCACCTTCACCGGCGGCAAAGACCTCACGGCGGGATATACGATAGAATAAGAAAATTGTCTTCGACAAATCAACCCCCCGTCCCCCAATCTTGGGGGCGAAAAGGTGTTCTTGTTGTATGCAAACTGCTCACAACGCGAGCAGTTTCCTATACAATAACAAAGATCCGGGCGGAAAATGATCCGTCCGGATTTTCTATTCATTATTGAAGTGCGGGGAATTTCTTCGCGTATTTCGTGAACCAAAACAGGAATATGCATTCTCCGATCATCAGCGCGCAGTAGATATACAGCCCGAACGAGCTTTCGAGCGGCACTAAAAGTCCCTGCGCCGAGGGGATGAACACGAAGTTGAAGACCGCCGTACCGACCACGGCGAACACTGCGCCGATGCTCTCGAACACGGCGGGAGCGCGGAAATTCATAAACGCGGGACCCACGATCACCGAGAAGAAAGCGAGCGTCGCCATCAGAAGGCTGACAGCAAGCATTGGCAGGGCGATGCCGAGTCCTTTATACGAAAAGATATCGGCGATGCCGAAGCCCTCGGGGAAGATCTTTCCGCCGCCCATCACGTCGGAAACGAAGCTCAGAAACATCGTGAGCTTTCCGTCGGCAAGCACCGCGGGCGCGGGGATCAGCAGCAGCGGGAGCAGCGACAGGATCATGCGCGACAGCGATATCTTATCCCGCACGCCGTAATCCATGAACTGGGCAGTCATGTTGTTCCACCAGAGGAAATCCTTTTCCGCCTGCACGCTCTGCTCCTCGAGACGTTTGTTGAAGTCGTGCAGGAAGAGGTTCGTACCGCAGGAAGCGCAGTTCTGCCGCCAGTCCCACGGCTTTATTTTTACTCCGCAAACGGGGCAGTTCATACGTTCTCCTCCTCTCTGTCTTCGATCTTTCCGAGGATCTTTTCTTCTCTTCTCTGCTGCAGCTCCTTATACATCGCGGTCCTCGTCTCGGGCGTGATGTTATAGAAAAGCTTGGGCAGAACGCTCAAAAGGCTCATGACCGACGGCACAACGAAGGAGAGCGCGAAGAGGGAGAATTTGACCTTCTGCGTCTGTACGCCGCCGGAGGAATAATAATCGTAGCCGAAGAGGGATTTGATCCACGCCTTGAGGCTGCCGGTGGTGTTGCTCACGAGCTTGGTCATGAGGCTCTTCGCCGTAAGGATCACGCCCTCGTTGCGGATGCCCTCGGCATCGTTCCACTCGCAGTAGTCGATGGATTCATACAATATCTCGTTGGGGATGACCTGCCGGATGCCCCAGAAGAATTTTCTCACGATCTCGGCGGGGAAAAGGATGAGGAACATTTTCAGCTTGCTGTTGTACCAGCCGTTTTCGCCCGTGCCGCCGATGATGCCGAAGATAAAGGCGACGATGTTGATGAAAGCGTCCATGTGGGAGGTGAGGATCCACAGCGTCTTGTTGGAGAATTTTTTTCGCATCGCGTTGATCCAGCCGTAGCTGATCACGGACAAGGGCGCGGCGGGCACCTCGGTGAGCGTGCCGAAGGAGGACATGCCGAGCACGTCGATGAAGTAGTCGTTTCTGTCCACGGACACCGCGAACGCACCGAGAAATTCGGAAGCAAGGATGACGCGCATCGGACGGTTGCGGAAGATCGTGCGGAAGCCGTCCTTCAGGTGCGGCGGCGTGGGGGATTGCACCACTCTCTCCTTCACGTTCATGAAGAAATACATCGAGAGCAACACCGAAATAAAGGTCATGAGCATCGCCGTGCCGGTGTAGAAGCCACGGTAGCCGATGCCGATCTTGCCCTGGATCATCAGGTCGTATACGAGATTGACGACGATGCCGGGGATATTGTCGATGACCGCAGAAAGCTGTTTGGCGCGGGCGCTCAGCCAGATGCGCTCGTCCGGGTTCGGCGTCATCGTTGCGAGCAGTCCCGTGTGCGCCACGTTCTGGAACGTGCTGATCGTTTCGCTCGTAAAAAGGCAGAAGAGGATGAAGAAGAATTTGAACATGCTGCCGGAGGCGGCCTCGTCGGTGGGCAGGAAGAAGCAGGCGAGCCATTTGAGCAGACCGATGGTCGCCGCGGGCAGAGCGCAGGCGATCAGATACGGACGGAACTTGCCGAAGCGGCTGCGCGTTCTGTCCACGATCACGCCCGTGAACGTATCGTTGATGATATCCCATATACCCACGATGGTATTGGCGAGGCTGAAAAGATCGCCCCGCATTTTGAGCACGTCGGTATTGAATCTCTCGAAATTGCCCGGACTCAGGGAGTCCGCGATATCGTAGCAGATGAAGGAGACCGTCTCCTTCTTATTGACGTACCGTTTGGTAACGTCAACGGCGTTGCCCGTCTGCGTCATTTTTCATTTTCCTCCTGTTTTTTTGTTTCATCCGGGAATTATTCTCACTATACTATATTTTCATTAACTTTTCAATAGGTTACGTTTTGTCCCTTGTAAAAAGAAACGGCGCACGGTACAATAAAGCTGCAATCGGAGGTGAAGAAATGCAGACCGGTCAGAAATTAGCCGCTTTGCGAAAAAGCGCGGGACTCACGCAGGAGGAGCTTGCCGAAAAGCTCTTCGTTTCGCGCGACCTCGTATCGAAATGGGAAAACGGCAAACGCCGTCCCGACAAAACCACGCTCGAAAAAGCCGCCGGACTTCTCGGCGCGGAGATAAACGATATATTCCCGCCCGCGCCGGAGCTTGAAAAGGAGCTCGCTGAGTGTATCCCCGACGGATTTCCGCCGGAAGCCGACCTTACCGCCCTTATAAACGCGTTCCTCGGAACGCTCAGCGTACGCGACCGAAGCGTATTTCTGCAAAGATATCATTTCTTCGAGGACGCCGCTGCGATCGGCGAACGGTACGGCATCTCCGCGGCGCACGCGCGCACCGTACTCATGCGGACGAGGAAAAAACTGAAATCATTTCTTAAGGAGGAATGTAAATGAACGGCTCCGATCTGCTGAACGCCGTTTCAAACGCCGAGGAAAGCTATCTTTCCGAAGCCGAAAATATCTCCGCCGTCGCCGGAGAATTCAGAAAAGAGAAAAAGAAAAAAATAAAAACAGTCGCCTGTATCTTAGGCTGCTTCGTCATCGCCGCCTCGGCGGTATTCGTTCTTCGCGGGCTGAACGATACGCCCGCCCTGCCGGAAAACGTATCCGGTGAAAGCAGTCCCGCCGTAACACCGTCCGCGGCGGGGCAAAGCGACCCGACCGCGACCGCTCCGACGGAACAAATACAGACAGTCCCTGCGATCGGCGAACCGGCCACGGTGCCCGATCTGCTGCCCGCCGGAAGCCCGGAAACCGCCTTTGTCCCGCAGTGGGACGAACGAAGCGAGCTCGACCGCTTCACGGAGCTCACCTATAACGGTGTTCAATACGTTGTGAGCGGACAAACGGACGCTTCGTTTTTCGGCGAAGCGCTCGGCACCGCGCAGACGATCGGCTTCGATATGTACACCGACACGCAATACAAAGAAGAGGTGTCCGTTTTCACCATCCGGGACGTGCTTCCCGCCTGCGCCCTCGGCGTAAGATTCGCGGACGGCGTTACGGCGGCATATGTGAATTTTGATTATACGCCCGCCTCCCTCGGGCAGTTCCTGAACGACGCGGGGCTGAAAACACATCTTACGTTCGGGAAAGGCTATGCCGATTATTTCGACGATGAAAACAAATATCACAGCGTGGAATTCGACGATTTTGACGACGCTGCCGTGTGGGAAATGCTCCTTTCGGAAACGGGCACGGAAAACAACGCCGCTTACGAGGGCTTTTCGCATAGGCTCTGCGATATCGCCGTCGATATCCCCGCCCTCGGGATCGTCAACAAGGCGCTGTGGGTGACGGAGGACGGATATCTCTGCACGAACATCCTTGAAACGGGAAAATTTTTCTTTATCGGCGCGGAAAAGACGGAAGCGTTCGCGGAATATCTGTATGAAAACGTGCACCATTCCGACACCGTACCTTTCGCCGCGTCGGAGGAACCCGTGACCGGATCTGCCTCCCCCGCCGGATCGTCCGGAGAGGAAGTCGTCGAGACCGTGGTGTGTACCACCGCCCCGGCCGAAGAATGAATCTTTTTCGGGTACGGCATTGATGTGCCGGATAAAGTAAAGGGGGTGTAAAAAAACTTTCGTTTTTTTACACCCCCTTTTGAGGGGATAGGAAAAAAAGATGAAGAACGGACAAACTGAGCAAAAGGGGCTGTAAAAAAAGTCCCATAAAAAACGAACCGCGATCTCACGAAAAAAGTGGGAAAGCGGTTCTTTTTGTGATATAATTTTAGTTGCAATGAAAAACATATCACAAATACATTGTACACCATATCAATTGAAAATGCC
>JAZLHN010000039.1:0-7791 GCA_045616815.1 Acutalibacteraceae bacterium | reverse complement strand
TTCATTGCCAATCCCAACGCACCCACAAGCATCGCGCTTCCGAAGGCGGAGATCGAACGGATCGCTGCTGCTAACCCGAATAACGTCATCGTTGTGGATGAAGCCTACGTCGACTTTGGCGGCGAGAGCTGTATCAACCTTGTGCACAAGTATGATAACCTGCTGGTCTGCCGCACGTTCTCGAAGTCCTATTCGCTGGCTGGCGGGCGTCTCGGCTTGGGCGTTGGCTGCGCCGATTTGATCCGCGATTTGAATATCGTCAAGTATTCCACCAATCCCTACAATATCAACCGCATGACCATGGCGGCGGGCATCGGCGCCATCGAGGACGACGAATATTTCAGAAAAAACTGCGCCGCCGTCGCCGAAACGAGAGCATGGACGGTAAATGAACTCAAAAAGCTCGGCTTCACCGTTCTGCCGTCCGTGGCGAACTTCGTTTTCGCGAAGTCGGATAAGATCGACGGCAAAGAGCTCTATCTGACGCTCAAGGCTAAGGGTGTGCTCGTCCGTCACTTCGACAAAGAGAGACTGTGTCAGTTCAACCGCATCACCATCGGCAGCAGAGAACAGATGCAGATCCTCATTGATAGGATAAAAGAAATTCTGGAGGCGAAAAAATGAGAACTTCCGAAATCAAAAGGACTACCGCCGAAACGGATATCAGCCTGCTGTTGAATCTCGACGGCAAAGGAGACAGCATGATCGACACGGGCTGCGGTTTTCTCGACCACATGCTCACGCTGTTTGCGAAGCACGGCAGATTTGATTTAAGCGTTACCTGCCGCGGCGATGTGAACGTCGATTATCACCACACCGTGGAGGATATCGGCATCAGCCTCGGCAAAGCGTTCGCTTTCGCGCTCGGTGATAAAAAAGGTATCGTGCGCTACGGCAGCACCATTCTGCCGATGGATGAAAGTCTCATCATGACCGCCGTGGATATCTCCGGCAGGGGCTATCTCGGTTATGAACTCGATATCCCCACCGAAAAGGTCGGCGATCTCGATACCGAGCTCATCGAGGAATTCTGGCTCGGCTTTATAAGAAACGCCGATATGACGCTGCACATCCGTCAGTTGGCCGGCACGAATTCGCATCACATCATCGAGGGCGCGTTCAAGTCCGCCGCCAGAAGCCTGAAAACGGCGGTCGCCATCGACGAAGCGTATAAAAACGAGATTCCGTCCACCAAGGGAGTTTTATAAATGATCGCAATAATTGACTACGGCGTGGGAAATCTTTTTTCCCTGAAAAGCTCCTTTGCCGCCATCGGCGCGGACGTGACCGTCACCGCCGATGAAAACGTGATAAGATCCGCCGATAAGATCATCCTTCCCGGCGTGGGGGCGTTTGAGGACGCGGCGAAAAAACTGCGTGCCACCGGGCTCGTGGACGTGATAAAGGACGAGGTATCAAAAGGCAAGCCGCTGATGGGTATCTGCCTCGGTATGCAGCTCCTTTTCGATAAAAGCTACGAATACGGCGAACACGAGGGATTGGGCCTTATCAAAGGGAACGTGCGTCCCATCGCGGACGTGATCCCCGCAAACTACAAAGTACCGCAGATCGGTTGGAACGCCCTGCACTTTGTGGGGGAGAGCCCGCTTTTCAAATATATCAAGAACGAGGACTGCGTGTATTTCGTGCATTCCTATTATGCCGCCGACTGCGAAAAGGCGGTCATCGCCACCACGGAATACGGTGCGGAGATCACCGCCGCGGTCGCGGATAAAAACGTGTTCGGCTGTCAGTTCCACCCCGAAAAAAGCGGAAACGTGGGGCTGAACATTCTGAAAGCCTTCGCGGAAATGAGGTAAAACGATATGATCATATTTCCCGCCATCGACCTGTTTGACGGCAAAGCGGTGCGCCTTTTCAAGGGCGATTATCAGCAGATGACCGTCTACAGCGACGATCCTCCCGCGATCGCGGAAAAATTCAGAGAGTGCGGCGCTGCTCACATGCATATCGTCGATTTAGAGGGCGCCAAAAACGGCACGACGCCGAATTTCGATACCGTGCTTACGATCAAAAAGCGCGGCGGTCTTTTCTGTGAGATCGGCGGCGGTATCCGCAGTATGGAAACGATCGAAAAATACGTTTCTGCGGGCATCGACCGTGTCATTCTCGGCACGGCGGCGGTCACGGAAGAAGGCTTCGTTGAAAAAGCGGTCGATAAATACGGTGAAAAGATCGCCGTGGGCATCGACATAAAAGACGGTTACGTCGCCATCAAAGGCTGGACGGAAAAATCCGCCTTTACCGCCTTTGATTTCTGCGAAAAGATGCAGAATATCGGCGTGAAAACGCTCATCTGTACCGATATCTCCAAGGACGGTGCCATGCAGGGCACCAACCACGCTTTGTATAAAGAGTTGTCGGAAAAATTCCGCATGGATTTTGTCGCTTCCGGCGGCGTTTCAAGCATAGAGGACGTAAAGAAACTCTCTTCGCAGGGGCTTTACGGCGCGATCATCGGCAAAGCGTATTATACCGGCGCTATTGATTTGAGAGAGGCGGTGGCGGCGGCCAAATGATAACGAAAAGGATCATTCCCTGTCTCGACGTAAAAAACGGCAGGGTAGTCAAGGGCGTGAATTTTGAGGGACTGCGGGATGTTTCATCTCCCGTAGACCTTGCGAAATATTATTCCGACAACGGCGCGGACGAGCTCGTGTTTTACGATATCACGGCTTCCTCCGACGGCAGGAAGCTGTTTACCGATATCCTCTGTGAAACGGCGAGCAAAGTCTTTATCCCGCTCACCGTGGGCGGCGGTATCAACACCGTGGAGGATTTCGACCGCGTGCTCAAATGCGGCGCGGATAAGGTGAGCGTCAATTCCGGCGCGATAAGAAATCCCGATCTCGTTTACGAAGCGGCGAAGCGCTACGGCGATCAGTGCGTTGTGCTCTCCGCCGATATAAAAAGAGTGGACGGCGTTTTCCGCGTTTTCGCCAAGGGCGGCCGGGAAAACACCGGCATGGAGGCGATCTCATGGATCAAGCGGTGCGTCGATAACGGCGCGGGCGAGATCGTGGTCAATTCCATTGATACGGACGGCGTGAAGCAGGGCTTCGATCTCGAAATGCTGAAAGCTGTGTGCGACGCTGTTTCCGTCCCCGTGATCGCCTCGGGCGGCGCGGGTAAGAAAGAGGATTTCATCACCTTGTTCCATACCATCCCGCAGGTGGACGCGGGACTCGCGGCTTCGATCTTCCACTTCGGTGAGGTGCAGATCGGCGACCTCAAAAAGGATATGAAAAACGCGGGCATCCCGACGAGAATATAAGGAGAACGAATAAAATGATATTTCTGAATACGGACGAACTGAAATTCGATGAAAAAGGGCTCATCCCCGCGATCGTCGTGGATGCGATCACAAAAAAAGTGCTCACGCTCGCGTATATGAATAAAGAGAGCCTCAAAATATCCATGGAAAAGGAGCTCACCTGCTTCTGGAGCCGTTCAAGGCAGGAATTGTGGCTCAAGGGCGAAACGAGCGGCAATTATCAGCACATCGTTTCCATCACCGCGGACTGCGATAAGGACGCTCTCGTCGTCATGGTGGAGCCGGACGGCCCCGCGTGTCATTTAGGCACGACGAGCTGCTTTGAAAATCCCGTTTTCCAGAGCGAGGAACGGCACGAATTCTCCTATGAAGGTCTTCTGAAACTTATCGAGGGCAGAAAGACCGAGAAAAAAGAGGGCTCCTATACCACTTATCTCTTTGAAAAAGGACTTGATAAGATCCTCAAAAAGATCGGTGAGGAAAGTACCGAGGTCATCATCGCCGCCAAGGCTGAGGACAAGGCCGAAACGATCTATGAGATCGCCGACCTTGCCTATCACACCATGGTGCTGATGGTGGAAGCGGGCATATCTCTCGAAGATATCCACAAGGAGCTTGCCTCCCGCCACGTCATCGACCATAAGGTGAAGCAGGAAAAAATGACCGGCAACGCGCAATAACAGCAAAAAAATATCCCGCCGCTCTTTCGAGTGACGGGATTTATTTTATTTGAAGAAAGAATTCCCGGAAGTCTGTATTTTTCTTTATTTACTTTTTTTTCATTCCGTGTTATAAAAGGATCATAAATCAATGCGGAAAGGAAAATATAACATGGCGAAGATCATCGGCGAAAGCATAAAAAATCTTCCGTGGCAGGAAAAGCCCGAGAATTATCCCTATCCCGTGTGGCGCTATTCGAACAATCCCATCATCACGCGCGATAACTTATTTATGGCGAACAGCATTTTCAATTCGGCGGTCGTGCCCTACAAGGGCGGCTTTGCGGGCGTGTTCCGCGCCGATATCCGTTCGCGCGATCATAAACTGGTGGTCGGCTTCAGCGATGACGCGATAAACTGGAACCTTCGGAACGAGTACATTTTCCGCGGCTATGATCCGCGTCTTTGCCTCATCGACGGCAAATATTATCTCTCGTGGGTAAATCTCACCGATCACGGCACCACCATCGGCATCGCCTATACCGAGGACTTCGAAAAATGGACGCAATTAGAGGACGCCTGCTATCCGGTCGCCCGCAACGGCGTACTGTTTCCGCGTAAGATCAACGGCGAATATATGCTGCTCATCCGTCCCTGCGACAGAGGACACACCCCCTACGGGGATATCTTTATCCAGCAGTCCAAGGACCTCGAATACTGGGGCAAATACCGCTTCGTGATGTCCCCGGTCAAAAACTGGGAAATGACCAAGGTCGGTGCGGGTCCCACCCCCATCGAGCTGGACGAAGGCTGGCTCATGTTCTACCACGGCGTTCTTACGAGCTGCAACGGCTTCACCTACAGCATGGGCGCGGCGATCCTCGATAAAAACGAACCGTGGAAGGTGCTGCACCGCGCGGACAGCTATCTGCTCACCGCTCACGAGCTGTACGAGTGCGTGGGCGACGTGCCGAACGTCGTGTTCCCGTGCGCCGCTTTGGCCGATGCCGATACGGGCAGGATCGCGATCTATTACGGCGCGGCGGACACAAGCGTTGCTCTCGCGTTCACCACGGTGGATGAGACCGTGAAGTATATCAAGGAAAACGATCTTATCAAATAAAATAACGCCGAATAAACGTTAAAAACGCCTCTCCGGTTTTTTCCGGAAAGGCGTTTCTTTTATGTCTGTTTATATTTTTTTGATTTTTTTACGCAGGGGGAAGTAGAGCACAGAGAACAGAATGAACGTGACGATCATCACGGTCGTTACGGTGTTGTCCCCGGAGGTCATGGCGGAAACAAAGCCGCTCACGCTCTTCATTTCCCCGTAGGGCAGATGCAGCAGATAGGCGTGGTTGAGGAAGAAATACGCAGCGCAGCTCATCAGCATATACGCGGGAAAGGCGATGAACGAGAATTCCACGGGCGGTTTTTTGAACGCTGCGCCGTTTTCATCGAGCACGTTCTTTTTGAGCGTGAAGATCATGTATACGCCGAAGATCACCGAAAGTACGATCATCACGACCGTGCCCACCGTATCGCCGTCTTTGAATATTTCTTCATACCGCAGGAATTTGCCGAGCCGTATGCCGATCACTCTCGCGGGGGCTACGCCGAACACGAAAACGATCGCGATAAGATCGAAAACAAAACGGAATATTTTATTCTCAAACATGAGACCTTTATCTTCTTCGGTCTGCGCGGTATATTTATCCGGCAGCAGAGCGATGATGAGCATCGTCGAAAAACCGACGGCGGCGCCGGTGAGAAATTCCCATAAGCCCCAGCCGCCGTCCATAAGGAAAGCGGGCAAAGTGCGATCCTCGAAAAATCCACTGTGGAACTGTGCGCTGATGAGCGGAGACAACGCCGTGGTCGCGATGCCGGTAAAAACGGCGATGAAGGCCGAAACGCCCGCCGTGACTTTATCCTTCCGCCCGATGAGAGCGTAAAGGATCATCGCGATGAATGCGATCAGGTCGGAAACATGCTCCACGCTCATGTAGTAATTTTCAAAATAGGGGATCTCCTGCGTCCAGCTTCTCTGCGCGAAGTGGTGCATATACGCCGAGAAGGGGCTCGCGTAGTCGTAACCCGCGTCGGCAAGTCCTAACGCGGCGTAGTTCACCTGCTCCGGATTGATGAGCTTCACGATGACGTGAGAAAGGCTTGCTTTCATCACGTAGCCGACCACGAAGAAGATCGCGACGGCAATGATATAATGTTTTATTTTATATTCTTTTTCCGAAAAGAGCGTGCCGATGAAAAACGCATACAGCGGGATAAGCGTTAAGCCCATGATGAGGATGATGAGAGCGCCGCTCCACGGAGAGATGGGGGAATATACAACTTCTCCCTGATAGGGCAGATCGCTGTAGAGAACGCCCGCCATCTGATCTATGACCGTACCGTAGCCCGTCACGCCTAACCCCGTGAGCAGAGCCCCGATGGGAATGAGTTCAAAATACATTCCTTTTTTTCTGCCGTAAAACTGCCAGATCAGCAGGAGCAGCACGAGTCCCACACCGTAGAGTCCCCACGAGGAGCCCCAGCCGCTTTCGCCGCGGCAGCGCCAGAGAAAACCGCCCGCAAGCGTTCCGAGAACGACGGACAGAAATTTCATGCCCTTACTTACGTTTCTTGTGTTTATCATTTCTCTTTCTCCGATTTACGTGTTATTCAGCTAACGCGTCCGCGGGTGCTTCTTCGGGAGCGAATCCGCTGTAGCCGAGCAGGGGATAATGAAGGAGCGTATTTACGTCCTCTTCGCTGATCTCAAAATCGAATACTTCGGCGTTTGCGATCATTCTGTCCTTGTTCGTCGATTTCGGCAGGGGAAGGATATCGTTCTGCAAAGCGAGCTTCACGCAAAGCTGCGCCACGCTCTTGTTATATTTCGCCGCGATGGCTTTCAAGCCCTCGTCGTTCAGCACCGCGCCGCTGCCTAAAGGGCTCCACGCCTCCACGAGCATTCCGTTCTCCTGCATATAGCGGATGTTGTCGAGTTGGGTAAAGCCGGGGTGGAATTCAAGGTGATTGACCATGGGCTTTATTTCGGCTTCCTTAAAGAGAATATCTATATGCCGCGCCTGATAATTGCTCACGCCGATGGCTCTGATCTTTCCGTCTTTATAGGCTCTCTCGAAGCCGCGCCACGTGTCGAGGTTGATCTCTTCCCATTTTTCTGAAATTTTTTCCACGCAGGGCCAGTGTACGAGGTAGAGGTCGAGATAATCCGTACCTAAAAGCTTTAAGGACGTATCCACGGCGGCGAGCGTCTTTTCATAGCCTCTTTCCGTGACCCAGTGCTTCGTGGTAAGGAACATATCCTCTCTTTTTACGCCGGACGCCTTGATGCCGCGGCCAACGCTCGCTTCATTTCCGTAGGCGAACGCCGTGTCGATGTGGCGGTAGCCGTTTTCGAGAGCGGTCTTTACGCAGTATTCTGTCACGTCGCCGTCGGGCGTCTGCCACGTGCCGTAGCCGACGCAGGGGATCTTCACGCCGTTGGCAAGAGTAAAGCAGTCTGTTTTGGATGTGAACGTATTCATAAATATTTCCTCCGCTGCATTTTTTTTCATTGTATCACAGACAAAGACGAATTATCAATAAATATATTTTTAATTTTTATCCTTGACAAAACGGAATAAGCTATTAGAATTTAAACAAATCAAGGAAACGAAGTGACTTTATCGTGTATAAATACGAGATCCATCTGCACACGTGCGGATGCAGTGCCTGCGGACACTCGACCGCGGAGGAGCAGGTGTACGCCGCAAAAGAAGCGGGGTATGCCGGCGTGTGCTTTACCAACCATTTTTACCACGGCAATAC
>JAZLHN010000038.1:0-2512 GCA_045616815.1 Acutalibacteraceae bacterium | reverse complement strand
AGTTTTAAGTATTCAGTTTTCAGAAAAAATACTAATATTTCGTTTTAATACGATGATTTTACACCCGGATAAACAGTTTTTCCTGTTTCGGTATAATCATTCCATGACTGAAAACTGTAAACTAAAAACTGAAAACTGCGGGCTTCGCCCGCTAACCTGCAATTTATCGACAACTGTCTTTCTGATATAAATGATAAATTTCCGCCACCACCGAGGTCGTGCCGAGAATGACGACAGGCAGATCGCTTTGTTTTGCCGCATCGAGAGCGTCGGTCACATTGTCTGTCCACCGGGCGCTTATGCCCATGGCGGCAAGGGTATCTTTCTGTCGGCTTGTGAAAACGTAATGCGCGTTCTGCGAACGGGTGAGCACGGTCAGCGCTGAGATGTCGTTCATTGCTTTTGCAACGCCCGCAAAGTCCTTGTCGTCGGGAATGCCGATGACAACGGCGGCTTTTTCGATCCCGAGACGGGAAAGAACGTTTCTGACTTCTTTTGCGCTTGCGGCGTTGATACACGCGTCGAGCAGTATGAACGGCTCCGCGCTCAGTATTTCCGTCCGTCCGGGACGTTCGATATGCGCGAGAGCTTCTTTGATTTTCTCCTTATCGGGAGCATCAAGAATATCCGCGCAAAGGCTGAGCGCGAGAGCGGCGTTGCGCGCCTGATGCTCACCGAGCAGCGGGAGGCGGATATTTTTTAGAGAAAAGGCGGGACTTTCGAAATCGAACAGCATCCCGCTTTGGGTAAAGCGGATGTTTTCCGCGGAGAAGTCCTCTCCGTATATTTTGAGCGGCACGCCCTTTTCGGCTGCGCTTTTTTTTATTTCTTTGAGCGCTTCTTTCGTCTGCGGCGCCGAATAAACGCATTTCTGTTCACCCGTGATGATATGCGCCTTGTCGCGTGCGATATCGCGCACGGTCGCTCCTAATTCCCGCGTATGTTCGGCAAAAATGCCGTTGATGACGGCGTAATCGTGCGGGACGTTGTTCACGTCGTCGAACTGAACGCCCTTGCCGCCCTCTAACACGTTGAGATCGGTTTTTTGCTCACGGAAATATCGCAGGGCAAGCGCCGTTTCTATGCCGACGGGACTTAAGAATTCCGTTTCGGACAGTTTCTCCGTGATGGTTCCGATCTCCGGCGAAAGCGCTTCCATGTGCCGGATGAAAGCATCGGCGGGGATCATTTCGCCGTTAATCTTGAAGCGTTCGCGGAACTGCAGGATATGGGGACTCGTCATGAGCCCCACCCGCATCTGCGTACCCATTATCACCGCGATCATTTCGGCGACGGAGCCTTTTCCCTTGCTGCCCGTCACATTGACGCAGGGAGCACCGGATGACCGGCGGATCAGCTCCCGGGAAAATTCCGGATGACGCTTTTTGGCGTCCGGGGCGTTGCGGTCGAGATGCTTTTCGGCGCGCATATAAGAGGCGTATATGAGATTTTCGGCTTCGGTTTCAGTCATGGACAAGATCCTCTTTGACCGTTTGATGATAGTGATTCTTATTTTTTCTTTCCCTTGGCGGCTTGTTTTTCTTTCTGTAATAACAGGAGCAGAATGCCAAGAAAAGCGACGTTGATAATCAGAACGATAATTCCGATCACGTTGACAAACATGAGTTCGTTTTTATATTGTACCCATGCGAAAATATCGCCCAGAAGTTTTGTAACGCCTATTGCCAGCAACAGAACATTTTTCGGAAGACAGATATCTTTCAGATAGAGGAGCCATTCCGTAGCCATGATTATATCGATCGTAAAGCAAGATGCAAGCATTCCGAATGGGACATACTTGAAAATGAAAAACAGGCTGATGACTGTGAGCGGATATATTGATGAAAATATTTTTTTCTCATTTTTCGGAAGATACAAAGGAAAACACTTTTTTAAATACAGATAAGCGATGAGCACATCAAAAGAAAACCACGATAAATGGATAAAAAATCCCGTTCCCGGAGTAAAACCGGTATTCAGCAAGTCTGAAAAAAGAGCAACGGTTTCCCATGCGAAGTTGAGAGAAATACTGAGAGGCGGAATGGCGGAAACATTTTCTTTTTTGCTGTAAAGGATGATAAGAAAATAAGTCGCGGTCCAAAAAACGGCTTGCAGAATATCTGCCATGATGATCTTTCCCCTTTTCGTTTGTTTGTTTGTTTTTAACCTCGGATCCCGTTGTTTTTCAGATCCTCTCTGACCGTATCCAGTATCATGGCGGCGATGTTCAGCCCGGAGGCTTTTTCGACTCCTTCGAGCCCCGGCATCACGTTGATCTCGCAGAAAACGGGCTTATCTTCGCCGTACATGAGATCGAGTCCCACGAAGTCGAGTCCGGTCTGCTCGTAGATATCCTTTGCCGCCTGCCGGATATACGGTGTGATCGCAAGGGGCGTGACTTTCGCTCCGAGGGCAACGTTGGCACGGAAATCGCCCGCGGACGAGCGCTCCATGCAGGCGATCGCTTCACCGCGCAGACAAAATGTACGCATGTCGCGTCCGTAGCTCGTTT
>JAZLHN010000037.1:0-9608 GCA_045616815.1 Acutalibacteraceae bacterium | reverse complement strand
TTGGCAACGCTTTCATATTTACCGTTGTCCGTATAAATCATTACATGGCGGTTATAGCCCTCGCAGTAGAGTATGTCATTGATGCAGATAACCGCTCTGTCGCTCAAAAACCGTGATGGCAGAAAAGAATGAAGCGAGTTATATTTGCTTATGGCACGAACAAAAATGCGCTTGAATTCAAGCTCGGTTATGGGTTTTACCATAAAATGCAGAGCCTCAACGCTGAAAGCCTCAAAGACATAATCCGGATGGTTGGAAATAAAAATAATAATGGCATTGGAATTAAGCCGTCTTACTGTTTGAGCAACCTTAAGGCCGCTTACGGAACCAAGCTGAATATCCATAAAAAGTATGTCATAACTGATTCCCGACATACAATCTTTAATCAAATCATTACCATTGAACCGTGAAACGATTTCAGGCTTCTGCGTAAGAAGCAAAAAATCGTTTATGTAGTTCTTGATTATCTCGTGCTGACTTTTATCGTCATCACAAATGCAGATGTGCATCTTGATCACCCCGTTTTTTATTTCTCTCGTATTTCTTTTTGCATATACATCAAGAAAGCGGCTTCGCCGCAGCGCCTGCGGCTCCGCTTTCGGATACGCCATCGCCGTGCCCGTAGGGCAAATCGGCGGGCGTTATGATTTTTTTTATTTAACAGGAAGCTACCGTCTGCCGCTTTCGCACGAAGCAATTTCCTGTTAAACAAGAAAGCGGCTTCGCCGCAGCGCCTGCGGCTCCGCTTTCGGATACGCCATCGCCGTGTCCGAAGGGCAAATCGGCGGGCGTTATGATTTTTTTTATTTAACAGGACGCAAGTGTCTTCCTTTGTTCCACGGAGCAATTTCCTGTTAAATAAAAAAGACACCCCCGAAAACGGAAGCGTCTGAAATGATACAGTCCTGCCCGATCACAGCTTATATGGCTAATGAAGGCAGACAAAACGACACTTCCCGTTTTGATATAATACGTTTTGATAAGTATGCCACATAATCGTCTTGACGGTCATTTCATCTGTCTCCTTTCGTGTTATTTCTTTCATTATAAGAAACATCGGATGTAAAGTCAACAATCACTTCCGCAGATTATCCCGTCACTTTTGCGGATTCAGTCTTCATTTAAAAACAAAGAATCCCTCCTGATTTTTCGGCATTTCCATTGTATACCGAAAAACAGGAGGTTGACCGAATGTGCGAATATAACTGCGAATAGGATCCGAACATACAAAATCGTTTGAAAACCTCGACGGAAAGATCAAGATCGTATGACCGACAAAAACCGACAGACAGTCTCTCACGTCTGTCTGTTTGTATATGTTTTGCTCTGTTTTTCATCGAGATTTTTGAAGGCAAAAGTTGTAAAAAAGTTGTAAAAACGGAAAATGAGAGTTTTTCCGACTTCCTGCGGTCTTTTTCAAACGAATAAGCGGTACCCGGAGTTTTCCGGATACCGCTTAATATTGCGTTTTTCTGTTTTAACGGATACTATATCTTGTATCAGTCGTCGAGAGTCTTGTCGAGCTCTGCGAAATACTTGATGGTGCGGACCATCTGAGAGGTGTAGGAGTTCTCGTTGTCGTACCACGAAACGACCTGAACCTGATAGAGATCGTCGCCGAGAGCAGCAACCATGGTCTGGGTAGCATCGAAGAGAGAACCGAATCTCATACCGATAACGTCGGAGGAAACGATGGGCTCTTCATTGTAGCCGTAGGAAGCGGAAGCAGCAGCCTTCATAGCGGCGTTGATGCCTTCCTTGGTTACGTCGGCACCCTTAACAACAGCGGTAAGGATGGTGGTGGAGCCGGCCGGAACGGGAACTCTCTGCGCGGAGCCGATGAGTTTGCCGTTGAGCTCGGGGATAACGAGACCGATAGCCTTGGCAGCGCCGGTGGAGTTGGGAACGATGTTGGCAGCGCCCGCTCTTGCTCTTCTGAGGTCGCCCTTTCTGTGAGGACCGTCGAGGATCATCTGATCGCCGGTGTAAGCGTGGATGGTGCTCATGATACCGCTCTGGATGGGAGCGTAATCGTTGAGAGCCTTAGCCATGGGAGCAAGGCAGTTGGTGGTGCAGGAAGCCGCGGAGATGATCTGATCGTCAGCGGTAAGGGTGTTTTCGTTAACAGAGAAAACGATGGTCTTGAGGTCGTTGCCGGCGGGAGCGGAGATAACTACCTTCTTTGCGCCTGCGGTGATGTGAGCCATGCTCTTATCCTTGGAGCAATAGAAACCGGTGCACTCGAGAACAACGTCAACGCCGAGCTCGCCCCAGGGGCAGTTTACAGCGTCTTTTTCGGCATAGATCTTGAGGGTCTTGCCGTCTACGGTGATGGTACCTGCTTCGTCGTCGGCAGCTACGGTGTGAAGGCCTTCGCCGATCTTGCCGCAGTAACCGCCCTGAGCAGTATCATACTTGAGAAGATGCGCAAGCATGGAAGGCTTGGTGAGGTCGTTGATGGCTACGATCTCGTAACCCTCTGCGTCAAACATCTGACGGAAAGCAAGACGGCCGATTCTGCCGAAGCCGTTGATAGCAACTTTAACTGACATAATTTTTTCCTCCGTTTTCTCGGAGCGCATTCCGCGCTCCCTTATTTTTCCATGATATATTATAACCGAAACGAAACGCTTTTCAAGCGATTTGTTAAAAATTTAACCCGCTGAAATAAGTTTTGTGAAACTGCAATAAATTTGAAACTTTCCGCAAAAAGATATTACTGCAAATTAACAATATTGATCGGATGGCCGTTTACGAACGCGGCGATATTTTCCTCGAGGATGCCCATCAGGCGCACTCTCGTATCGTAGGAAGCCCAGGCGATATGCGGCGTGATGAAGATATTTTTCGCGTGGAGCAGCGGGTTTTCCGGCACCGGAGGCTCGATGGCGAGCACATCCACGCCCGCGCCCGCAAGCTTGCCGGACGCCAAAGCGTCGGCGACCGCCTGTTCATCCAGCTCGCCGCCGCGGGAGGTATTCACGAGGAACGCGCCGTCCTTCATCTTCGCGATGAAATCCGCGTTCACCATCTTGTCGGTGGACGGGAGCATGGGGCAGTGGATCGTGACGTAATCGCACTGCGGGAGCATTTCGTCGAGGGAGCAGAATTTCACGTCCGCGTCCGGATATTTTTCGGGATGCGCCGTATTCACGAGCACCTTCATTTCAAACGCCTTCGCAAGCTCGGCGACTCTTCTGCCGATCCTGCCGTAGCCCACGATGCCGATGGTCTTGTCGAGCAGCTCGGAGGTGGGCGCCTTATGATAGCAGAAATCGGGATAGCTCGCCCACTCGCCGGACGTGACCGACTGCGAATGGATGCCGATCTGGCTCGCGAACTCCAAAATGAACGCGAAGGTGTGCTGCGCGACCGCCGACACCGAATAGGACGGGATATTGGCGACCGCCACGCCGTATTCGTCGCAGGCGTCGCAGTCCACCACGTTGTAGCCCGTGGCGAGCAGGGCGACGAGCCTGAGCTTAGGCAGCTTCTCCACCGCCTCGCGCTTGATGAGCGTCTTATTGATGATGACGATATCGGCGTCCTTCGCGCGCTCAACGACAAGCTCCGAGGTGGGCGTGCGTTCGTAGATGGTCAGCTCGCCGTATTTTTTGAGGAAATCCCAGCTCAGATCGCCCGGATTTGCGGTCACGCTGTCAAGGATCACGATGTTCATATATTTTCTCTCCTTTTTTTGCGATTTTATTCATTGTATCACGTCCTCCGGGAGAAGTAAATCCCAATCACAGCCCCGCTTCAAAAAACTTACGGTTGTTTTTCAGCCGTTCGTTCTCCGGGGCGAGACGAATGGCGGTATCGACGGCGCGCAGGGCGTTTTCGCGGTCGCCCGTATAATGATAAGCAAGCGACAAAAGGTCGTAGGGACGCTCGTTCCACGCCTCCGGCTGCGTCATGTACGTTCCGGGACGTTTTTTGATCTTCAGCGCCTCGTTCACGGCGTAAATGACGGCGTGCCAGTTTTTTTCGTTATAATAAAACGCCGCCAGCTCCATCCACGGCTCGCGCAGGAAAGGTGCTTCCCCGACGGCGTACAGTAGCCAGCGGACGGCTTCCTCCCGCTTACCGAGCGCGGAATAACATTGCGCGAGATACCGCATGGAGGCGCACCGCTCGTCCCGCCACGTCGCCGTGGGCAGGTTCAGATGCCGGAGGAACGTGTCGATCGCTTCCTCATAGCGGCGGTGAAACATATATTCCCGCGCTAAGTAATGGGTGTTGCGGTCGTCGAGCGGCGCTTCCGCGACCGACAATTCCAAAAGCGGCAGATACTGTGCCCGGGATTTCGTCGGATCGGCTTTATGATCGAGCTGAACGCCCCCGGCGGTGACGACCCGGTTTTCACCGTTTCCGACGTAACGGACGACCTCGTGCACGGGATGCTCCCACGTAAAACCCGTCCGGGCGTGCATCTTGTCGGCGAAAAACACCGTGCCCTCGCTGCCGTCGGGCAGAAAATTCCACGTGTAGCGGTAGCGGATCTGCGTCGCGCCCTTCGAGAGAGCGTCTTCGACGCCTTTTCGCCAGCCGGGACGGAACACCTCGTCGAGATCGGTGCATACGCAGATATCCGCGTCGACGGGTACAAGCTCTAAAGAACGGTTGCGCGCCGTGTCGAAGCGCCACGGGGAAATTTCTTCTTGATACACCTTTATTTTCGGATATTCCGATAATATTTTCACCGTGCCGTCGGTACTGCCCGTATCCAGCACGGTGATCTCATCCGCCTCGCTCATGGACAGAGCCCACCGCCGGGCGAATTTTTCTTCATTCTTCGCGATCGCGTAAACGCAGATCTTATATTCGGACAAAAAAAGACCTCCTTGTTAAAGCGCCGAGCGCTTTTGACAAATCGGAAATCGGAGATCGGAAATCGGATCTATGCATTTGACGGATCACAGTACCCGGTCAGCATGATCTTTTGTAGGAATATATGGAAAATCTGTACCATTTATATAAAACGCACAATGTGTTTTTTCCGATCTCCGATCTCCGATTTCCGACTTCCGATTTATTTTTGTTTAGCGGCGGTATGCCGCTAAACAAAAATCTGCCGCGGAAGGTGCTTTGATTTCGCGGCAGATCGTTTTTATTCGGGATGGTACGTTACGGCGCGGGAGCGGTGGGAATGACGAAGTTCAGCACGTAGTTCGGCGCCGTGCCGGTGACGGTGACGGACGCGGGATCGCCGGTCGTTACCGTGCCGACGGTGAAGGTGGGCGTTTCGCCCTGCGGGCCGGTGGGACCGGTTGCGCCCGTTTCACCGGGAAGTCCCTGTATACCCTGTTCTCCCTGCGGGCCGGTCGGACCGGTTGCGCCCGTTTCACCGGGAAGTCCCTGCTCGCCCTGTATTCCCTGTTCGCCCTGCGGTCCCTGGATGCCCTGGATCCCCTGCTCGCCCTGGATGCCCTGATAGCCTCTCGGGCCCTGCTCGCCGGGGACGCCTTCGGGTCCCTGAGGGCCGGTGGGGCCGCGTTCGCCGCGCTCTCCCTGCGGGCCGGTGGGGCCTGCGTTCACAGGGACAGGCTCCGGCTTGGGCTCGGGAACAGGCACGGGCGGATACGGCCACGGGGGCGGGAAAGGCGGCGTCTGCGCACAGGGGCAGGAACGGCACGTGCCGCTTTGCCGGGCGATCCGCATTTCCGGCTCATTGAAGCGTCCCGCAGGCTCGGGGAAGGTATCCGGGAAACCGACGTCTGTATAAAACGGAAATTTTGCCAAAAACTTACCTCCTTATGAAAGAAGTCGCGCCCTGATCGGGCACAGTTCATTATACGGAAAGCGCGCGGAAAGGTGACTGTTTTCCGGAGCGCCCGCCGTTTTCTTTCTCCGTTTTGCTCTTGCAACCGCCCCGTATTG
Organism: Acutalibacteraceae bacterium; assembly: GCA_045616815.1. Lineage (GTDB taxonomy): Bacteria > Bacillota > Clostridia > Oscillospirales > Acutalibacteraceae > RUG806. Next base: position 3,728 of record JAZLHN010000037.1, on the reverse strand, counting down.
ATGATAGAATTATAAAGTATAATTTTTCCTTCGGAGAAAACGAATGAAACGCTTATTGAAATATTTCAACGGCTATAAAAAAGAATGCGCGCTCGCTCCGCTCTTCAAGATGCTCGAAGCGCTGCTCGAGCTTTTCGTGCCGCTGGTCGTAAAAAGGATCATCGACGTTGGCATCGCGGGCGACGATAAGCACTATATCGTAAAAAACTGTCTGCTGCTCGCGGGGCTCGCGTTCGCGGGACTGCTGCTGTCGGTCACGGCGCAGTTTTTCGCGGCAAGAGCGGCGGTCGGCTTTTCGTCCGCACTTCGCTCCGCCCTTTTCCGACACACCTTGTCTCTCGGCTATCCCGAGACCGACCGTCTCGGCACGCCCTCGCTCATCACCCGGCTGACGGACGATATGAACCTCGTGCAGAGCGGCGTCAACCTCACGCTCCGGCTTCTGTTGCGCTCCCCGTTCGTGGTGTTCGGCGCTCTCGTCATGGCGTTCACGGTGGATACGAAGGCGGCGCTCGTTTTCACGGGCACCGTGCCCGTCTTATCGGTCGTGGTGTTCGGCATCATGCTCGGCACGATGCCCTTATATAAGACCGTGCGGAAAAAACTCGACGGCGTGCTCGCTTCGGCGCGGCAGGCTCTCACGGGCGCGCGCGTCATACGCGCGTTCGGACTCGAAGAAAAAGAGGAACGTGAATTCAGAGAAAAGACCTCGGCGCATTTCGCCGCCGAAAAAAGAGCGGGACGCATTTCCGCGCTGATGAACCCCGTGACCTACGTGCTCGTAAACTCCGCGATCATCGCGCTCATCTATACGGGTGCGCTGCGCGTGGACGCGGGGCTGCTCACGCAGGGCGCGGTGGTAGCGCTGTACAACTACATGTCGCAGATCTTAGTGGAGCTCATCAAGCTCGCCGATCTCATCATCAGCATATCGAAGGCACTCACGGGCGCGAACCGCATCGCCGACGCGCTCGACGAAACGTGCTCGGTCACTTTCCCGAAAACGGGCGCAGAACCCGACTTTTCCGCTCCCGCGGTGGAATTCGTGAACGTATCCGCGCGCTACCCCGGCAACCGGGAAAATTCGCTCGACAATGTAAGCTTTTCGGCGGAGAAGGGCGCCTTCCTTGGTATCGTGGGCTCCACCGGCGCGGGCAAAACGACCCTCGCGAATCTCATCCCGCGTTTTTACGACGCAACGGCGGGAGAAGTAAAGCTTTTCGGACACAACGTAAAGGAATATTCCGCCGACACGCTCGGGAAGCTCGTTTCGGTCGTTCCGCAGAAAGCGGTGCTTTTCGCGGGCACGATAAGAGAAAATCTGCGATGGGGCAACGAAAACGCCTCAGACGAAGAGCTCCTTTCGGCGCTCGAAACGGCGCAGGCGCTCGACATTCTCCGAAGCAAAAGTCTCGGGCTCGATGAAAAGCTCGAGCAGGGCGGCAAAAATCTCTCCGGCGGTCAGCGGCAGCGGCTCACCGTTGCCCGCGCGCTGCTGAAAAACGCCCCCGTGCTCATTTTAGACGACTCCTCCTCCGCGCTCGACGCCGTTACCGACCTTCACCTGCGCAGAGCGCTCGCGGCGCTTCAGCCGAAGCCCTGCGTGATCGTCGTCTCCCAGCGCGCATCCGCCGCGGCGGGCTGCGATAACGTCCTCGTGCTCGAAGACGGCGCGGTCACGGCAAGCGGCACGCATGAGGAACTGCTCAAAAACAGCGCGACCTATAAAGAATTCTGTCCGGAGGGAACGTAAGATGAAAAAAACGAAAGCTCCCTCTGGAACGATAAAAAAAGTGCTCGGTTTTCTCGGGGCGTATAAACTCCCCCTCTGCTTTTCCCTGCTTTTTTCGGCGGCGTCCGCCGTGCTCACGCTGTATATCCCCCTTCTTTTCGGCAGGGCGATCGACCTCATCGTCGCCCAAGGGAAAGTGGACTTCGGCGGCATAAAGGAAGAGCTTGTGAAAGCGTTCGTTCTCATCGCCGTGTGCGGGATCTGCACGTGGATCTTTTCGGCGCTCAACAACCGCGTCACCTTCGGTGTGGTCAAGGATATCCGCGACCGCGCATTTTCAAAAATAAACGTGCTGCCGCTCTCCTATCTCGATTCGCACCGTTCCGGTGAAACGCTCAGCCGCGTCATCACGGACGTGAGTCAGTTTTCGGACGGTCTTCTGCTCGGTTTCACGAAATTTTTCTCCGGCGTCATCGCCATTTTCGGCACGCTGATCCTGCTCGTAAAATTAAGCGTCCCCGTGGCGCTCGTGGTATTCCTGCTCACACCCCTCTCGCTGTTCGCGGCAAGGTTCATTTCCTCGCGCACGTACCGCTATTTCAAAACGCAGACCTCCGTGCGCGCCGAACAGACCGCGCTCATCGACGAAGCCGTGAGCAATATAAAGACCGCGAAGGCCTTCTCCCGCGAAACGGCGCTGTCGGAAACCTTCGACGAAATAAACGGGAGGCTGAAAAACGCCTCGCTGAAAGCGATCTTCTTCTCCTCGCTCACCAATCCCGTCACGCGCTTCGTAAACGCTCTCGTTTACGCCGCCGCGGCTCTCACCGGCGCGTTTTCGGTGCTCTCCGGCGGACTCACCGTGGGCATCCTCGCCGCGGTGCTGAGTTACGCCAACCAGTACACAAAGCCGTTCAATGAAATTTCCTCGGTGTTCGCGGAGCTGCAGAACGCGCTCGCCTGCGCCGCCGGCGTCATTGATTTCATCGAAGAAGCGGAAGAGACCGAACGCGGCGGCAGCATTCCCGCGTCGGTCACCGGAGAGGTGATCGCGGAAAACGTCACCTTCTCCTACGACAAATCGAAAAAGCTTCTCGAAAATATGAACGTTCACGCCCGCCCCGGCTCGGTGACCGCCATCGTGGGCCCCACGGGCTGCGGCAAGACCACGCTCATCAATCTGCTCATGCGCTTCTACGATCCCGACGAGGGAACGATCACGCTCGACGGCATAAACACCGCCGATATTCCGCGCAAGACCCTTCGTTCGTTCTGCGGCATGGTGCTGCAGGACACGTGGATCAAGGCAGGCACGGTGAGAGAAAATATCGCTCTCGGCAAGCCGGACGCGACCGAGGAAGAGATCACAGCCGCCGCGCGCCGCTCGCACGCGCATTCGTTCATCAAAAAGCTCCCGCAGGGCTACGACACCGTGCTTTCCGAGGACGGCGCGGGACTTTCGCAGGGCGAAAAACAGCTTATCTGCATCACCCGTGTGATGCTCAGAAACTCGCCGATCCTGATCCTCGACGAGGCGACCTCCTCCATCGATCTGCGCACCGAAATAAAGGTGCAGAAGGCCTTCGGCGAGCTGATGAGCTCCTCCACCTGTTTCGTGGTGGCGCACCGTCTCTCCACGATCATGAACGCCGACAACATCCTCTGCATGAAAGACGGCTGCATCGCGGAGCAGGGCACGCACGAGGAGCTTCTGGCCAAGGGCGGCTTTTACGCCGAGCTCTGGAAAAGCAGTCTGAACGCAACGTAAGATTCCTAACGGAATGAAATTTAAGAATATGCCTCTCCCCTTCAAAGTCAGAGGGCTCGCTAAATTTTTGTTTGAACGCCGAAGGCGTTCAAACAAAAAAAGAGTTGAGAGTTGAAAGTTGAGAGTTGAGATAAGGAAATCGCTTACGCGATTTGATTCTACCACTTGAAACTGTTCACTTGTTCAACAACATTAAGAACGATATATTGTTATAGTTGCTCCCGTTTG
>JAZLHN010000036.1:0-2957 GCA_045616815.1 Acutalibacteraceae bacterium | reverse complement strand
CGATATTATCCTCTTCCCTCCACAGAAAATGCTGACCGAGGATCAGATATTCCGTGGGGAAGCTCTTGATATAGTCTAAATACCCGTCGAACGTTTCGGGATAATACTCCGCCTCGAAGCCGACATGGATCTCGATATCGTTTTTATATTCCTCTTTCAGCGAAAGGATCGAGGAAAAATAATTCTCGGTCTCCTCGCAGGGCACACGGAAACCCGATTTGTGCCCCGACGGAAAGATCATGGGCGAATGGTCGGAAAAACCGAGGATCCTGATGCCCGCTTTGATCGCGGCTTCCACGTATTCCCTGTCTTCCCCGTCGGCGTGACCGCAGCGGCGGGTGTGGGTATGAAAATTCTGCGTAAGATACTTCATTTATTGTGCCTTTTCCGTATATTTTTTTCGGAACTGCTTCGGTGATATACCGGCGAGCTCTCCGAACACGTTGATGAAATGGCTGGGGGAGGAAAATCCGAGCGCGTCCGCGATCGACGCGATATCGGCGTCGGAACTTACGAGCCGGCGTTTCGCTTCGTTCACCCGGCGGAAATTGACGTATTCGCGGAAGGACATCCCCGTCTCCGCCTTGAACGAGCGGGAAAAATAGCTGTAGCTGACTCCGATCTTCTCCGCAGCGGCTTTTTCATCGCACTCCGGAAGCCGTACGCCGACCGTGGCAAGAAGCTCCGGCATCTTTTCCTTTATGACCTTGGGCGCAAGGCTGCCGGGATCGGCAACGAGCTCGTGTTTCACCGCGCAGAGCAGGATCGACAGCGCCGTCGCTCCGGCGGCAAGCTCCGGCACGTTCCGTTCGCCGAGGGTCTTTTCCAGCAGCGTTCCGATGCCGTTTGTCTGAGTGAACGCGGCGGAAAACACGCCGCCTCCCTTATCTCCCCGGAAAAGAACGGGCAGGCTTCCCTTCACCGCCGAATTTGCGAACGCGGGAGAAAACCGCAGAAACACGGCTTCGGCGTTTTCCGAGACGGAAACGAAATGCGAGCATACGGCGGGGGTGAGAAAAAGCATTTCCTTTTCAGAAAAAGAGGTTTCTTTTCCGTTCACCGATACGAAGGCGCTTCCCGACCGCATAAAAACAGCGGTATAGCCCTCGTTTTCTTCCGAATACGCCCGGCAGTCGGCGCGCGAAAGCGTTTTCACGACGCAAGAGAGCGGATATTCTTTTTCGGACTCCGTGTTTCCCATTCCGGGTGCCTCCTCCGGGACAAATTTTTACTATTTTATAATATCAAATATTTTTTTGAAATGCTATACTTTTTATAAAGAATTTGTTAGAATGGACTTATCAAACAAAAGGAGAAGATACATTATGATCCGAGTTCTCGTATTCAACGAATTCAAGCACGAAAAAGATCCCGGCTGCAAGGCAAGCGTAATATATCCGAACGGCATCCACGCCGCCATCGCGGAATTTTTAGGGAAAGAAGACGACATCACCGTAAAGACCGTAACGCTCGACGATGAAAACTGCGGCATCACCCGCGAGCTTCTCAAAGAGACCGACGTCATCCTCTGGTGGGGTCACATGGCGCACGGGCAGGTGCCCGACGAGGTAGCCGCCATGGTACAGGAAGCCGTGCTCGACGGCATGGGCGCCATCTTCCTCCACTCCGCGCACAAATCCAAGCCCTTCATGAAGCTCATGGGCACCTCCTGCTCGCTCATCTGGCGTGAGAGCGACGATATGGAGAGAGTGTGGGTATCCGCTCCCTATCATCCGATCGCGCAGGGACTCGGCAGATATTTCGAGCTTGCCGGCGACGAGACCTACGGCGAGCCCTTCGGCATCCCCACGCCCGACGAGATCGTTTTCATGGGCTGGTACACGGGCGGCGAAGTCTTCCGCTCCGGCTGCACCTGGCAGAGAGGTAACGGCAGGGTATTCTACTTCCAGCCCGGTCACGAGACCTATCCCACTTATAAGGACGCGAACGTGCAGAAGGTCATCCTCAACGCCGTCCGCTGGGCGGCTCCGACCTACCGCTCCGAAAACTGCATGGACTGCCCCAATCCGCCCAAGGCACATAAGGGAACGATATGAGAAAAATAGCGCACCGCTCGGGCCCGACCGCATATCCCGAGCAGACCGTGAGCTCCGCTCTGCTCGCTTTGGAAAACGGTGCGGATATGATCGAGCTCGACACCCGTTTTTCCTCGGACGGCGTAATTATCGTATCGCATGACGACAATTTGGAGCGCGTATTCGGCGAGGATAAACACACCTTCGAGCTGACCGCCGCGCAGTTCAAGACGCTTCCGCATAAGGATACGCCGGACTTTCACGGATACACGCTCGAAGACTACGTTGACGCGGGCGCGTTCCCGATACTCATCCACGTCAAGGAGGGCGGTGAAAGACTCCCCGCGCTTCTCGGCTTTCTGAAAGAGAAAAACTGTCTCGATAAGGTCATTCTCGGCGTTTCGCGCACACCCGACATCGCGTTCATCAAGAATTACGACAAGGATATCCGCGTGCTCGCTTTTCTGAAAAATCCCGACTATATCGACGAGAGCGCCGAAGCGGGCGCGGACTACATCCGGCTCTGGGAAAAATGGTATACCGACGCACTTTTTAAAAAAATCAAAGCGCTCGGCAAGGAATGCTGGATCATGACCGGGGAATACGACGATTTCAAAGTGGGCTATACCTCGGAGGAAAAAATAAAATTCTTCGCCGACGTTCCCGTGGACGGCATCCTCGTGAACGATATATCGGTGTTGAAGGATCTGTAAACAACGAAAAACGGCTCTGTCCGAAAAACAGAGCCGTTTTTTATTTTGAGAAAAAAAGCGGTAAATTGCAGGTTGGCGAACAAAACGAAGCATATGAATCATAACGCCTCCCCTCTTAGGGGAGGGGAACCAACCGACAGGTTGGTGGAGAGGTTCATAGCTCAGTTTGCCGTATAATCGTTGTCGCGGCGGCATTCTTGGAACCTCT
>JAZLHN010000035.1:0-7650 GCA_045616815.1 Acutalibacteraceae bacterium | reverse complement strand
ACTGAAACAGGAAAAACTGTTTATCCGGGTGTAAAATCATCGTATTAAAACGAAATATCAGTATTTTTTCTGAAAACTGAATACTTAAAACTGAAAACTATTTTTGTTTAGCGGAACGCTAAACAAAAATTTATCGCTCCGCCGTGCATTGTTCCGGCTGATTTTACTGCAAATTTGTATGCAATTAATCAAAGTAATTACTTTTGAAAATATTGACTTTTTTGTTAATATTGTATATAATTTATGAATAACAGCAATAAAAAAGGGGGCAAATCGCGTGGTAAGGCTGGCGGTCATTGCGGATATCCATTATTTTTCTCCGTCATTGGGCACGATCGGCAGGGCTTACGAGCTGCGCTCCGGCTCCGATCAGAAATGCCTTGCGGAGTCCGGCGCGGTGGTGGACGCGGCGTTCGGAAAGCTTGCCGCCTCCGATGCGGACGCGGTGCTGATCGCGGGCGATATCACCAACGACGGCGAGCGATGCTGTCATGAGGAGATCTTTGAAAAATTTACCCGTTTCGCCGAAAAGAAGCCCCTATACCTCATCACCTCCACCCACGACTGGTGCTCGGACGGCCACGCCCGCCGCTATGAGGGCGAAAATGTGTATCGCGACGTGCCCACCTTATCCAAAGAAGAGGTCGCGGAAAAATATCTCGTTTTCGGTGCGCAGACGGAGATCGCGCGGTTTGAGACCTCCCGGGGATTTTTCTCCCGCGTATTTCAGATCGGCGATACTTTGCGCCTCATCGCCGTGAACGACGACGGCGACGGCAGAAACGGCGCTTCCGGCTACAGCGAGGCGCACATGGATTGGATGATAAAGCAGCTTGCCGACGCGCGGAAAGCGAATTGCAGCGTGATCGCGATGGAGCATCATCTGCTGCTCGACGGCATCGACCCGCTCGTGCACAAAACGCAGATCATCGGCGACCACACCGAACAGGCCGCTCGTTTGGCGGACGCGGGACTGCGGCTCATGCTCACGGGGCATTCCCACATGCAGAGAACGACCGAATTTATTTCCCCCGCGGGGAATAAGATAACGCAGATAAATTTAGGCTCCCTTTGCGGCTATCCCGCGCCGATCACCTATATCGACGTCGAAAACGGGAATGCGCACGTGAAAGTCGAATTCCTCGACCGTTTCAACTATAACGGCAAAGAATACGGACGGGAATTTTTCAAAGAACACACCTCGGCGATCTTTTATAATCTGCTGAACGCCGCCGCGACGGACAAAGAGGATTTCAAAGCCCGTCTTGCCGCCGACGGCATCCGCGTAAAGCAGCTTGACTCTGTGTATCCGATCGTCCGCTTCGCCGCGAAAAAGGCGCTCACCGTTCCGGTGGGCAGGGCGGGGAAGCTCGTAAACGCCCTCACGCTCGGAAAAGGCGTGGACAAGGCCGCCGTAAAAGCGATAAAAGACGATAACCTTCTTACCCATATCCTCGACGTTTTCCTGAACGTGTTCGACGGCTCGTTCACGGCGAAAACGCAGAAAGAGGAAGTAAAGACCATCGTGCTCGACGTGAGCACCCTGCCCGGCAGAGTCGTAAAAAAAATGCCGCTCGGCAGGGAGAAAAAAGAAAAAATATACAAGATCACCGGCAGCATCGAGCATATCGCCGAAGAGCTCATGCATCCGTCGGCGCCGGACAATAGGGAGTGTGATATAAGCTTATGTTGAAAACCGACGCGTTGGATATCATCAATGCCGCGATAGAAAACTCCCTGCCCTACGAGCAGACGGTAAAAACGCTTAGTTCGCTCACCCTGCCGGAAAACGGGCTCACCGTTTTCAGTATCGGCAAAGCCGCGATCCCGATGGCAAAAGCCGCCTCCGACGTGCTCGGCGGGCGGATAAAAACGGGACTCGCCGTGACGAAATACGACCACACGGGCGATTTTTCGTCCCCGTACTTCGAGGTCGTCGAGGCCGCCCATCCGGTGAGCGACGAAAACAGCATCCTCGCCGCCGAAAAAACGCTGGCTATCGCCGACGGCCTGACCGGAAGCGATACCGTGCTCGTTCTGCTCTCGGGCGGCGGCAGCGCCCTGTTTGAAAAAAGCAAAATTTCTCCCGAATTACAGCGGGATATCACGAAAAAGCTCCTCGCCAGAGGCGCGGAGATCGGAGAGATCAATGCTCTGAGGCGCAGGCTCTCTCTCGTGAAGGGAGGTCGATTCGCCGCACGCTGTTACCCCGCGAAGGTCATCACGCTCGCTTTGTCCGACGTACTTTCCAACGACAAGAGCGTGATCGCCAGCGGCATTACGGTGAACGACGAAACGACCGATGAGGAAGTAAAGGCGCTCGTAAAAAAATACCTGTACGACGTGCCCCGGGAAGATTTAGACGTCCTTTTTGAAAAGGAAGAGCTGAAAATAAACGACGGCGGCTATCATTTCGTCGGCGATATCCGCTCCCTCTGCGAAGGCGCGGTGAAAAGAGCCGAAGCCCTCGGGTATAAAGCCGAATGCGTTTCGACCGCTCTTACGGGCGAAGCGCGAGAAAAGGCCGTGGAGCTCCTCGATTCGATCTCTTACGAAAGCGGTAAACACGCCTATATCTGGGGCGGCGAAACGACCGTCACGCTCAGAGGAAAAGGCAAAGGCGGCCGGAATCAGGAAATGGCGCTCACCGCCGCGATCGTACTGCGCGGCGCCGAACACGTTGTGTTCGCTTCCGCCGGCTCCGACGGGACCGACGGTCCCACCGACGCCGCGGGCGGCATCGCCGGAGGTGACACCTTCCAAAAACTCAAAGATCTCGGCATCGACCCCGAGGACGAATTAAATGACAATAATTCCTATTACGCGCTGCAAAAAGCGGACGCGCTCATCGTTACCGGACCGACCGGAACGAACGTAAATGATATAACTTTGGTATTGACCGATTACCGATAAGGAGGAAATGATTTATGGAGAAAAAGATTTGCTGTCTCACCGGCGCTACGGGTCACGTAGGATATGCTATCCTTAAAGAACTTCAGAATTACGATGACCGGGACGTAAAGATCCTTCTCAGAAAAGATCCCGGCATTTTCGACGGCCTTCGCTGTGAAAAGGTCAAGGGCGATATCACCGATTACGATTCGCTCGTCAGTGCGTTTCAGGGCGCGGATATCGTGTATCACGTGGCGGGCTGCGTGGAGATCAAGCCCGGCAACGAGGATTTCGTTTACAACGTAAACGTCACCGGCACGAAAAACGTGATCAAGGCCTGCCTGGAGACGGGCGTGAAACGCCTCGTTTATATGTCCTCGGTGGACACCTACGTGCCGCTGCCCGACGATCAGCCCATGACCGAGGTCTATAAATACGATCCGGATGAATTAGAGGGCACCTACGCCAAGACCAAGGCGGAAGCAACGCAGTGCGTGCTGGATGCCAACGGCACGAACGGCCTTACCACGGTCGTTTGTCAGCCGAGCGCCTGCATGGGCCCCTACGATTTCAAGGTATCGAGCGTGGGCAGCATGATAAGGATGTTCTCCACCGGAAAATTCCCCATCACCATGACCTTCGGCGGCTACAACTTCGTTGACGTGCGCGACGTTGCCATCGGCACCGTAAAAGCGGGCGATATCGGCGGCGACGGTGAGGTGTACATCCTCTGCAATAAATCCGTCACCGTGGACAAATTCATCCGTCTGCTTGCGAAGGTGAGCGGCCATAAGCCTCCGAAGATCAAGCTCGGCAAGGGCATCATCGACCTGGCGGCGCCCATCATGGAGGTCTACTACAAGGCGGCGGACAAACCCGCCATCTTCACGCGCTACGCCGTGAGAAAGCTCTGCTCCAACTGCAATTTCTCCTACGAAAAAGCGGCGAAGGAGCTCGGCTACGCGCCCCGCTCGCTGGAACAGAGCCTGAAGGACACTTTGGAATGGATCGCCGAAACGGAGAAAAAGAAATAAAACGCAAAACAGAAAATACCTGCCGAAAAGAGAAAAACTCTGTCGGCAGGTATTATTTTGTCCCAAACGGGTTCAGATAGGGAAATCATATAGGATTCCCGGGTGAGAAGTGATCATACCGTAATAGTATCCAGCTCGTATGCTTTGAATTCCTCGGGGATGATGACCTTGATCTCCGGATGCGCTTTGTTGATATCCGCCATGAGGCCTTCCGCGTCCACTCGCTTGGTCGCGGGCGGGAACGAATTATCGTAATGCGAGATCATGATGGATTTCGGTTTCATGTAGTCGATGAACGACGCGGAGAGCTTCCACAGTCCGGAGCAGCCGCCGAACGGAAGCACGAACATATCGCAGTTTTTGGGATAGACCTCTTCCGGCACGGTGCCGAAGGAGCCCATGATGAACACGCTCTTTTCGCCGTTCTCGATGAGCAGGCCGAGATTTTCCTTATTTTCCGGGAATTTGAGGTTGAGGTATTCCAAGTAGAATATCTTCGGGCACAGCACCACGCTCAGCGGGATGACCGACAGCACGTATTTGAGATCGAAGGTGACGTGCTTCGCCTGAAAGGCGGTCACGGTGAGGTGGCCGATCTGAATTTTGTCGCCGGGCTTGATGCAATGCAGCTTTTCGGGGGCAACTCCCTCTTTTTTGAGCGTTTCCACCGGAGTCTTCGTGCCGTAAACGGGGGTATTCTCCGTTTTTTCGAGTTCGGGTATCGAAAAGATGTGATCGAAATGACCGTGGGTGGCGAAGATCGCGTCCGCGCCCTTGTAGTCGTCAAGGGATATCTCCGGTTTGATCTTCTTGTTCATTCTTACGAACGGGTCAACTAAAATCCTTACGCCCTTGTCCTCGATGCCGAGGGCGGCGGTGCCGTACCATTTTATCTCCATATTTTATTATCTCTCCCTTTGTTCACAATCGGCTAATATTTATTCCATGCCGTTGTAAAAATCATAATAGCAACTTATATAGTAAAAGTCAACAAAAAAGGCGGGATTTTCCCGCCTTTTTGCAGATTTCCGACAAAGGGAGTGCAAGTGTGGAGTTTCGTGGGTGCTGCCTTTTCGCGGAATGAAAAAACAAGAAATGGCAGGTTAGCGGGCGAAGCCCGCAGTTTTCAGTTTTTAGTTTACAGTTTTCAGTCATGGAATGATTATACTGAAACAGGAAAAACTGTTTATCCGGGTGTAAAATCATCGTATTAAAACGAAATATCAGTATTTTTTTCTGAAAACTGAATACTTAAAACTGAAAACTATTTTTGTTTAGCGGAACGCTAAACAAAAATTTATCACAAGAAAGCGGCTTTGCCGCAGCCTGCGGCACCGCTTTCGAATACGCCATCGCCGTGCCCTTAGGGCAAATGGGCGGGCGATATAATCTTTTTTTGTTTAACAGGACGGAAAGCTTTCTCTTGTTTCTCGGAGCAATTTCCTGTTAAACAAAAAAATCGGAAACCGTTTCCGATTTCCGATCTCCGATTTACTGTTCGGTCTTTCTGTCGTCGATGTTGTACATGAATTTCATCACGATAAAGGTGACGAAAGCGCCGCCGAGCATGAAATAAACGTACATATTCTTGATATTGAGAGCGGTTTGGGCGGTCTGCGCGGCACCGAGCTCCTCCACGTAGCCGCAGGCGGCGAGAGCGAGAGCGCAGATCGAAGATCCTATGCCCTGCGAGAGCTTGCGGAAGAAGGAATACAGCGCATAAACGGAGCCCTCTTCGCGCTTGCCCGTTTTCTCATACTGGTTGTCGATGCAGTCCACCACCATCGCCCAGATAAGGATGCTGAATACGGCGTTGGAGAAGTAGAAGAACATGAGCAGTACGATCCATATCGGCACGGAAGCGGGAGAATCCGGAGCGAGCGGGATGAAGATCGCGATGATACCGGTGATCGTACCCACCGCGCCGCCGATCACGGAAATGCCCTTTTTGCCGATCTTCGCCGTGATCTTTCCGATGAAGGGCAGCAGCGCGACCATCGGGATGTAGGCAACGATGGTAACGAGCGTCACCATCTTGGCGTTTTTGAAATAGGTCTGGAATATGATGTTGTTCACCGAGGTCATCGACATGAAGCAGATGATCTGTACAACCGTCACGATGGTGGCGGCGATGAGCGGACGGTTGGTGAAAAAGCCCTTGACGGTGGCGGCGTAGTTGAATTTCTCTTTCGGCTTTTCGATGTGGATGCGTTCCGTGACCAGCAGACGGGTCAGAAGGAAGCCGAAGAAGCCCAGCACGGTGCACACGAGCGCCACCCATACGAAGAGTTCGCCCTTCAGCTCGTCGTTCTCGTCGTAGACGAGCATCGGGAGCAGCATGAGCGCCGCCTGCGCGAGACCCGCGCCGATGGAGCGGAAGGTGGAGAGGTTCGTGCGCTGCTTCGGGTCGTCGGTGATGCAGGAGTGCAAAGCGCCGTAGGGCACGTTCGCCATCGTGTAAACGACGCTCCACAGGCAGTAAGCCGCCACGCAGAAGACCACCTTGAACGTGTAGGAGGCGTTTTTGATCGGCAGGAACGCAAGCGTCGTCGTGATGATGACGCCGATCGAGCCCGCCGTGATCCACGGCATGAACTTGCTTTTCGACTTCAGCTTCACGTTATCCACCATGGAGCCGATGATCGGGTCGTTGATCGCGTCCCACACCTTGCCCACGATGATGATCCACGCCCAGTCGGTCATTTTCAGCCCGATGTACTGCGTGTAGTAAAGCATCATGTAGTTCGTGATCAGCGCGAAGCACATGTTGCAGCCGAAGTCGCCCATGGCGTAGCCGATCAGATCGCGTTTGGAAAAAGGTCTCATAAGGATTCTTCCCCCGTTCGTTTATTCTTTTTTAATGCTCTGTAAATACTGATTCGCAAGGTCGGTGAGCTGTTTTCCCTTTTTTGTCTTTGCCGCAAGACCGGCCATCTGCTTCACGGGAAGCCTGCCGAGCGGCGCGGGGATCTTTATTTCTTTGCCGAACTGGTTTTTGATGATCTTCTGCACTTCGCCGTTGTTGACGAGGGTGCCGAGATCGTCGTTGAGGGAAAGGCGGCTGTCGTCGAGCTCGCTGCCTGCCTCGAACCAGTTGTGAACGAAGCTCGTATGCTCTTCGCCGAGCTTATACGACGAGTCGTCTTCTTTTACGCCGTTGACGGTGATGCGGTGTCCCGCGCCGTCGGCGAACGCCCAGATAAGATTTTCCCCTTCGGAGATATACGCCTTGAATTTGAATATCTTATCGCCCGTGAGCGTCATCTCGTCGCCGTTTACATTGAGCGTGACCTGCGGGAGATTGGTGTATACTTTTATTTCCTGCTCGCCGATCTTCCGGTTCACGAACCTCTCGCCGGTGATATGCACGAAGGGCTCGTTTGACCAGTACGCTTTATACAGATAAAAGGCGTCCTTTTTCGTTTCGCGGTCGATGGTGACGAGGCCCTTGTTGTTCCGGCCCGTCATGCCGCCCTCGCTGCGGTTGGCGGAGCCGAAGTCGAACATATTCCATACGTAGGAGCCCCACAGCCAGTCGCGGGCATTGATCGCCTCGAGATAGGTCTCGTGCAGGAGCGCCTGATATTCCTCCGTGTAGTCGCCCTGCTGCGGGTCGGCGGAATGGAGCGTCGTCACGCCCTCCGCGCCGTATTCGGAAAGGCAGAGCTTTATTTCGGGATGCATAGAGTGGAAGTTATCGAGCCATCTGCCGATCTCGTTCCTT